>JANYFG010000082.1 GCA_025362815.1 Rhodospirillales bacterium | reverse complement strand
CAAACGCCCGTGCACGAAGAAAAAAAGGCCATGATCGAGGCGGCGGTCGACGTGTATGTCAGATCATGGCCCCAGGCAGAGGGTAAGTGAGGCGCCAAAGGAAGGACTTGTTCTTTTGTGAACAAAAGAACCAAAAAACTTTATCATTTTGAGTGTGATGTGGATATTGCCGCATTACCTCGGCAATGAATTAAAGTCTCTTTGCTTCTTTTTCTTCAGAAAAAGAAGATTTTCTTCTATGGCATATCCCTTCTACTTACCGGCGGATTTGCCAGGTTTCCGTGGCTCGTCCTGTGGTTTCAGCGTTGTGTTGGGAAGCGGTGCCAATTTCTTGTCCGCCTTCGGTTTCTTTGCTTCACGCGAGCCGTGCTGCTTGTCGCCTTTGCCCATGTGCCTGGTCCCTTATGCGAAGTGTGCCTGGCACGACCATGATCCCATCGCGGCCCGGACGCCATCGTTTCGTGCGTTTCAACGCAACTGCGGATTGTCGAAAACCGGGCTACGCAGCCGCGCCAGTGCCTCTGCTAGCGCGTTGGCCAGATCGCGCTTTTCGTCTTCACCCAACGAGCGCGCGATCTCCACCCGGGTGTGGCGTGCGGTCAGCACCAGGCCCGGCACGCGGCCGGCACGCTCCTCCACCACCACGTGGAGCCAGGCCGGCGACAGCACGATCTCGCGTTTTTGCCCGTTTGGATCGGTGCGCAGCACGCGCAGTCCCGCCTGCGTCAGCAACACCAGCTCAGACCCACGCACGGCGCGCGCGTTGAGGCGGAACAGCATCGCAGCCAACAGCAGTTCCAGCCCGGTGAATCCGCCCACCGGCCAGGCGCCGAGCATCACGAAAGCCGAGGCCGATACCCCGCACATGGCGCAGATGACGATCAGCAGACGTCGCATATGGCGCGCCGACAGGCTGCGATGCGGCACAATCACGGCCTGGAAGAGGGTGGAATCCGGCATGGCGTGAACATGGCACGTTTCGCCCGCTTGCCAGCCCCCCGCTTGCCAGTCCCCCGCGCTTGCCAGCCCCCCGCGCTTGCCAGTCCCCCGCGCGTGCGCGAACACTCCTGCATGTCACCTTCGAAACCCCGCGCGAAAATATCCGCAACCAACCCCATCCGCTCACCGCAGATGACGCTGCCGGATACGCGGCTGTTCCTCGAAGCCCTCGCCGCCGCCCATCCGGATCCGCAAAGCGACCTCGACTATACCGATCCCTACACGCTTCTCGTGGCCGTCACGCTCTCGGCGCAGACCACCGATGCCGCGGTGAACAAGGCCACGGTGGGGTTGTTCGCCGAAGCCCCCACGCCGGCGGCGATGGTGGCGCTGGGGGTGGAGGCGATCCGCGACCATATCCGCACCATCGGTCTGTGGCAGGGCAAGGCGCGCAACGTGCATGCGCTTTCGGCGCAGTTGATCGAACGCCATGGCGGCGAGGTGCCGCACGATCGCGACGCGTTGGAGGCACTGCCCGGCGTGGGCCGTAAAACCGCCAGCGTGGTGCTGAACGTGGCGTTCGGCGAGAGCGCCATGGCGGTGGACACCCATATTTTCCGGCTGGGCAACCGCACCGGTTTGGCCCCGGGCCGCACGGTGCGGGCGGTGGAGGACAAGCTCGTCAAGCGCATCCCGCCGGAGTTGTTGCGGGATGCGCACCACTGGCTCATTCTTCATGGCCGTTATGTGTGCAAGGCGCGCGCGCCGGAATGTTGGCGCTGTGTGGGGGCGGCGTATTGCCGGCTGAAGGTGAAGGCGCTGCCGAAGCAAGCGGGACCACTTCCCAAAGCCTGAGTTCGCCTAAAGCCGGTGTTCGATTGTAATGAGGCGCATGACATTTTGAGGACCGCCAACGCGTGATCGCCCTGCCGAACCTGTCTGCCTGCCGCGTGCTGGTGCTCGGTGACATCATGCTGGACCGCTATGTGTTCGGCGAGGTGCGCCGCATTTCGCCGGAAGCGCCGATCCCCGTGCTGCGGGCCCAGCGGGCGCATTGCGTGCTCGGCGGCGCCGGCAATGTGGCCACCAACGTGATGGCGCTGGGGGCCACGGCCATCCTGGTGGGGCTGGTGGGCGATGACGCCGCGGGCCGCGAGGTGCGCGATGCCGTGGCGGCGACCCAGGGCGGGGTGGCCCTGCACGCCGTGGCCGAGGCGGGGCGGCCCACCACGGTCAAAACCCGGTTCATGTCCGGCTCGCATCAGCTGTTGCGGCTGGACGAGGAAATCACCACCCACGCCGCGGACGACGCCGCCCATGCGCTGTTGGCGGCGTATGCGGCCGCTCTGCCATCCGCCGATATCGTGGTACTCTCCGATTATGCCAAGGGCGTGCTGTCGGACCATGTTCTGGCCGGCGCCATCGCGCAGGCGCGCGCGGCAGGCAAGCCGGTGATCGCCGACCCCAAGCGGCTGGATTTCGCGGCCTATGCCGACGTGACGGTGCTGACACCGAACGAGCTGGAAGTGACCGCCGCCACCGGGATCGCGGTTGCCGACGATGCCGGCGCGGTGGCAGCGGGGCAGGCCGCCCTTCTGGCGAGCGGCGCAGATGCCGTGCTCGTCACGCGTTCGCAGAAGGGGCTGACCCTGGTGCGACGCCACGCGCCGCCGCTGCATTTGCCAACACACGCGCTGGAGGTGGCCGACGTGTCCGGCGCCGGGGACACGCTGATGGCCAGTTTTGCCGTGCTGCTCGCCAGCGGCGCCGGGATGGCCGAGGCCGCGCGGATCGCCAATGTTGCTGCCGGGCTCTCGGTGGCCAAGCAGGGCACGGCCACCGTCAGCCACGCCGAGCTCGCCGCCGCGTTGAACCCGCCAGTGGCGGTGGCGGAGCCGGAGGAGAAGTTCGTGAGCCTTGCGGATGCCGCGCGGATCGTGGGTGCGTGGCAGGCGGACGGGTTGCGCGTGGGGTTCACCAACGGGTGTTTCGACCTCATCCATCCCGGCCATGTGCGGCTACTGACGCAGGCGCGGGCGCGGTGCGACCGGCTGGTGGTGGCGTTGAACGCCGATGCCTCCGTCCGGCGCCTCAAGGGCGCCACCCGCCCCATCCAGAACGAGCAGGCCCGAGCCGCCGTCATGTCCGGCATGGCGTCGGCCGATCTGGTTGTTTTGTTCGACGACGACACGCCGCTGGCCGCCATCACACGGCTGCAACCGGACATGCTGTTCAAAGGTGCGGATTGGGGCAGCATCGAACAGATTGTGGGGCACGAGGTTGTGCTGGCGCGCGGCGGCGAGGTGGCGCTGCTGGATTTCGCGGACGGCCACAGCACCACGCGTCTCATCGAAAAGGCCGCCACATGATCATCGTCACCGGCGGCGCGGGTTTCATCGGCTCGAACGTGATCGCCGCCTTGCGCGAACGCGGCGAGGCCGTGGTGTGCGACTGGCTGGGCACCGAGGACAAATGGCGCAACATCGCCAAACATCCGCTGATGGACATCGTGGCGCCGGAGGAGCTTTCAGGCTTCATCGAAGAACATGCCGGGCGGATCACGACCATCTACCACCTGGGCGCCATCTCCGAGACCACCGCTTCGGATGCCGACCTGATCGTGCAGCGCAATTTCAAATTCTCGATGATGCTGTGGAATGCCTGCACACGGCACGGCATCACGTTCATCTACGCGTCCTCCGCCGCCACCTACGGCGACGGCGCGCTCGGGTTCGAGGACAGCAACGATCTCGATATCGTCAGGCAACTTCGGCCCTTGAACCTTTATGGCTGGAGCAAGTGGCTGTTCGATTGCTGGGTGCTGGACAACCACGCCCACAAGGCGCCGCCGGTGTGGGCGGGGCTGCGGTTCTTCAACGTGTATGGGCCGAACGAGTATCACAAAGGCGCCATGCAAAGCCTGGTCTCCAAGATCGTGGCCGCGCATGCGCCGGGGAGCCCAGTGAAACTGTTCAAGTCCTACAAAGAGGGTTTCGCCGATGGCGAGCAGTTGCGCGATTTCATCCATGTTGACGACGTGGTGGCCGTGATGCTCTGGCTGGCCGGTCGCGTCACGCCCGGCGGCATCCTCAACGTGGGCACCGGCGTGGCACGCAGTTTTGCCGATCTCGCCAAAGCCGCTGTGCTGGCCTGCGACGATACGCCGCGCATCGAATTCATCGACATGCCGCAGAGCATTCGCCCCGCCTATCAATACTACACCCAGGCGGACATGCGCCGGCTGCGGGCGCTCGGCTACAACGCGGGATTTCGCAGCCTGGAAGATGGCGTGACCAGCTACGTTCGGGATTATCTGCGCGCCGACGACAAATATCGCTAGGAGTTGGACACATGGATTTCACGCTCAGCGACAAGGCCGAACGCATCCGGGGCGCAATTCGAAACTTCGTCGACGCACGCCTGATCCCCTTGGAGCAGGATCGGGCGTCGTATGACGCGCACGAGAACATCAACCTCGGTCTGCTCGCGGAGTTGCGCCAGGAGGCCCGGGCGCAGGGGCTGTGGGCGCTCAACATGCCGATCGCGCGTGGCGGCGGCGGGCTGTCCCTGTCCGAGATCGCGCCGTGCTACGAGGAGATGAACCGGTCGATCTTCGGGCCTGTGGTGTTCAACGCCGCGGCGCCCGATGACGGCAACATGCGGGTGCTGGAACAGGTGGCGACGGAGCATCAGAAACGGGTTTTTCTGCAGCCTATCGTGGACGGCACGGTGCAGAGCGCCTTTGCGATGACGGAGCCGGAAGGGTGTGGGTCCGATCCGTCGTTGACCTACACGACGGCCACGCGGACCAACACAGGCTGGAAGATCCATGGCCGGAAATGGTTCATCACCGGCGCCGAGGCGGCGAAGCACTTCATCGTCATCGCCCGCACGTCCGACGATGAACGCAAGGGGCTCAGCGCGTTTCTGTTCCACGCCGACCAGCCCGGCTGGAGCATCGTGCGGCGGATTCCCATCATGGGGCCGGAGGAGCATGGCGGGCATTGCGAAATCCTGTTCGATGGCCTGGAGATTCCCGAAGACAACCTGCTGATGAATGTGGGCGACGGGTTGAAGCTGACGCAGATCCGCCTGGGCCCGGCGCGTCTGACGCATTGCATGCGCTGGACGGGCCTGGCCCGCCGCGCGCTGGAGATCGCCACCGATCACATCGAGACGCGCGCGAGTTTCGGGGCCAGGCTGGCGGACCATGAAAGCGTGCAGGGGCTGGTGGGTTCGGCTGCGATGGAGATCCAGATTGGACGTTTGCTGACCATGCACGCCGCCTGGAAGCTCGATCAGGGCGATTTCGCGCGCAAGGAGGTGTCGATGGCCAAGGTGGTGGTGGCCGACGCGCTGCATAAGTCTGTCGATACCGCCTTGCAACTTCTCGGCGCGCGCGGCTACTCGAAGGACACTGTGGTCGAATGGATGTATCGCTATGCCCGCCAGGCGCGCCTGGTGGACGGGGCGTCCGAGGTGCATCGCATGGTGCTGGCCAACACGCTGCGACGTGAGGGCACCGCGTTCTTCGCCTGGGGTGCCTGACATGGACGACGCGCGCCGGGCGGGCCTTGCCGCGTGGTTGCCTGATAGCTTCAGCATTGTTGGCATGGCGCTGATGTCCGGCGGTGCCATCCAGCAGAACTGGCAGTTGGACGTGGTGGCGGATGGCACGCCGCACGCGTGGGTGTTGCGGACGGATCAGCCCGCCACTTTGTCCCATAGCCGCCCCCGCGCCCACGAGTTCGCGTTGCTGCAGGAAGCCTTCGCGGCCGGGGTTGCGGTGCCGGAGCCGCTGATGCTGTGCACCGATCTTTGCGTGATCGGCACGCCGTTCTTCATCATGCGCCGGCTTGACGGGATCGCCGCCGCGCATCGCATCGTGCGCAGCGAAAGCCTGGGCGGGGGGCGTCTGGCGCTCGTGGCCGAGCTTGGCCGTGCGCTGGCCCGCATCCATACCATCCGCCCCGCATCCGCCGCGCTCGCCTTCCTTTCGCCGCACCCAAACATGCCGGCCGGTATGCGTTTCGTGACCGAGATGCGCGCGCATCTGGATGTGGCTGGCGTGGCGCAGCCGATCCTGGAATGGGGCCTACGCCATCTGGAGCGGCATGCCCCCGCGTCGGCAGAGATCGTGCTGTGCCATAACGATTTTCGCACGGGCAACTACATGGTGGACCAAACCGGGCTCACGGGCGTGCTGGATTGGGAGTTCGCCGGCTGGGGCGACAAGCATGAGGATCTCGGCTGGCTGTGCGCGCGCTGCTGGCGTTTCGGCTCGCCGCATGAGGCGGGCGGAGTGGGTCCGCGCGCAGCACTTTACGCCGCCTACGAGGACGCATCAGGCCAGCGGGTCGACGACGATGCTGTCCGCTTCTGGGAGATTGCGGCCACGATACGATGGGCCGTGATCGCGTTGTCGCAGGCCAGGCGTCATATGTCCGGCACCGAGCCCAGCCTGGAGCTGGCTCTGACCGGCCATATCGTGCCGGAACTGGAGCGCGATATCATGCTGGCCACGTCATGACCGACCTCGACGGGGCCGCCCTGCTCGACATCGCGCGCCAGACACTGCTGGCCGACATCGTGCCCGCGCTATCCGGCGACGCGCGCTTCAAGGCGCTGATGGTGGCCAACGCGATGGCCATCGCCGCGCGGCAGGCGCAGTATGGCGCCGTGGCCGAACCCGCCGATGCCGCCGCCTTGGCCGCCGCCATTCGTGCGGGACTGCGTGATGGCGACAAGGACCTTGCGCAGACTCTGCTGGAACTGGCGCGCGCACGATGCCGGATTAGCAGCAAGACGGCCGAAAAGGCCGGTTGATCCGGGAGAGCTCTATGCCGTCTTCGATGTATGACCAGGACCTGGATAAGAATCCGGCCAATCACGTGGCGTTGTCGCCGATTTCGTTTCTGGTGCGCGCCGCGCGGGTCTATCCCGATCGGATCGCCATCATTCACGGCGCGCGGCGTATCACCTATCGGCAGATGTTCGAACGCTGTCGTCGTCTGGCCTCGGCGCTGGCCGCCCACGGCGTGGGGCGTGGCGACACGGTGGCGGTGTTCGCCCCCAACGTGCCGGCGCTGCTGGAGGCGCATACCGGCATTCCGATGACGGGCGGCGTGATCTGCGCCATCAACACGCGGCTGGATGCACCCAGCGTGGCCTTCATTCTGGCGCATAGCGAAGCGAAGGTCTTTCTCGTCGACCGCGAACTGGCGCCGGTGGCGAAGCTGGCGTTGGCGCAAATGGAACACCCGCCCCTTGTGATCGGCATCGACGACGCGCTGACCACGACGGGCGAAGTGCTCGGCCAGGACTACGAGGATTTCATTGCGGCGGGCGATCCGGCTTTCCCGATCGCCCTGCCCGGCGACGAATGGGATGCGATTTCGCTGGGCTACACGTCCGGCACCACCGGCGATCCGAAGGGCGTGGTGGGCCATCACCGCGGCGCCTATCTGAATGCGGCGGGCCTCGCACTGGCCACCGAGATGTCCACACGCAGCGTCTATCTCTGGACGCTGCCGATGTTTCATTGCAACGGCTGGACCTTCACCTGGGCGGTGACGATGCTGGGTGGCACGCATGTGTGTCTGCGTCGCGTGGATCCCGCAATGATCTACCACCTGATCGCCACGCATCGCGTGTCGCATCTGTGCGCGGCGCCGGTGGTCTTGACCATGCTGATCCACGCGCCCGCCGACAGCATCAGGACCTTTGACCACAGCGTGAAGATCTTCACCGGCGGCGCCGCACCGCCCACGCCGGTGATTGCCGCCATGGAACAGCGCGGCTTCGAGGTGGGGCATGTCTATGGGCTGACGGAGGTTTACGGGCCGCTGACGGTTTGCGTGTGGCAGGAGGGGCTGGAGGCGATGTCGGTGCCGGATCGGGCTCGCTTTCTGTCTCGTCAGGGCGTGCCGCATCCCTTGGCCGACGATGCGCAGGTGATGGACGCGCAGATGAACATCGTGGCGCACGATGCCGCCACGCTGGGGGAGTTGATGCTGCGCGGCAACACGGTGATGAAGGGCTATCTGAAAAACCCGCGTGCCACACAGGCGGCTTTCGCAGGCGGTTGGTTTCACAGCGGCGATCTCGGCGTGATGCATCCCGATTCCTATGTGGAGATCAAGGATCGCTCCAAGGACATCATCGTGTCCGGCGGCGAGAACATATCGTCGTTGGAGGTGGAGGAGGTGCTCTACCGGCATCCGATGGTGATGGAGGCCGCCGTGGTGGCCGAGGACGACGAAAAATGGGGCGAGGTGCCGCATGCGTTCGTGACGTTGCGCCCCGGCTTTCATCATCCTGGCGTGGAGGCGCCCTCGGAGGCTGGCATCATCGCGTTCTGTCGCGACAACATGGCGCGGTTCAAGGTGCCGAAGCGGGTGACCTTTATCGATCTGCCCAAGACGGCGACTGGCAAGATTCAAAAATACGAGCTGCGCCGCCTGTTGCGGGAGCAGCTTTGACGTGCACCCGGCCTCCGACCATTGCGACGGCACTCGATTTTTCAATCCGGGCGACGAGCAGACCACACGCGGGCTGGGCAGCGTGCTGCGGTGGCGGTTCGAATCCAGGCCGGCTTCATGGCCGCGCTTCGTGCCCAACCCCGCTTTCCCACCGCCGCCCGAGACCGTGGCGCCGGGACATGTGGCGATCACCTTCATCGGGCATGCGAGCTTTCTGATACGCCTCGATGGGATGGTGATCCTCACCGATCCCATCTTCAGCCAGCGTTGCTCCCCCCTGTCGTGGATCGGACCGCGACGGGCTCGGCCGCCGGGTGTGGCGCTGGCCGAGGTGCCGCGCCCGGACCTGATTTTGCTGTCGCATAATCACTACGATCATATGGATCGGCCGAGCCTGCGCGCATTGCAGAGCCGGCACGCGCCGCCGGTGGTGACGACGCTGGGGAATGCGCCGGCGCTGCGGCGCCTTGGCATGGCCGCCACCGAGCTCGACTGGTGGCAGACGACGGAGATCGGCCCGGTGCGGATCACCTGCACGCCGGCGCGGCATTTCTCGGCGCGCACGCCGTTCGACCGCGACAGGACGCTTTGGGGCGGCTTCATGCTCGAACACCAGGGCGGACGGCTGCTGTTCGCGGGAGATTCCGGGGCGGGGCCGCATTGGCGCCAGGTCCACGACCGGCTGGGCGCGCCCGATGTGGCGCTGTTGCCGATCGGCGCGTATGCCCCGCGCTGGTTCATGGCGCCGGTGCATATGGACCCCGCCGAGGCGGTGCAGGCGCATGTTGATCTCGCATCGCGCCAGTCGGTCGGCATGCATTTCGGCACGTTCCAGCTCACCGACGAGGCGATCGACGCGCCGCTTCTGGAGCTGGATGCCGCGCGGGCGAAAGCAGAGATCGCGCCTTGCGATTTCATCACGCTCGGCTTTGGCGAAACGCGGGTGTTCGGGCTTCAGGCCTCGCGGTAGAGGAGCAAAAGCGCGCCGATGAACACAAAACAGGGCGGCCAGACCCAGCCGGCCATGCGGCCGCCGCGTCCGTCGAGGCGGATTTCCAGCCAGCGTGCCCAGCCCGCGGCGATGGCGGCCAGGGCCAGCGGCGTGTGTGTCAGCTCGATCAGCAACGCCTCCTTCACGTTGGCGATGGCGTGGCTGTGCGTGAGCAAGGCGGCGCCGCCCACGGCACAGACGAGGGGGAAGACCAGTTTCGCGCGTTTGTCGTCCCAGCCGCCGGCACGGACGCGCCATTCGAAATAGGCGAACAGCACCGTGAGGATCACGAAGAAACGGTGTTGCAGCACCTCGATGTCGCGCAGGCTTTCCAGCATGCCCTCATCGCCCATCGGCCATACTTCGGGGTCAGACCGCAGAAACAGGAACACGGCGAGGCCCAGGAACACCAGCGGCCAGTTGCGCGCCCAGCGCCAGCCGGCGCGGTTGAGGAAGGCCAGCACGCCGATCAGCACCACGAACACGCCGGCCCAGTGATGGTTGAATTCCGACCAGGCGATGTCGGCGGCGTTGCGCACCGGCAACTCGCCGCCCCCGGGCACGAAGGCAGGCGGCGGCATGGTGGCGTGGGCGGCGGCTTCGGCATCCAGCCGCGCCTGCAACGCGGGCAGCGCCAGCACGTCGTGCTGCGGCGAGACCATGCGCGGCCAGACCGGCGTGTTGCGCTCCACCACCTCGTGCCAGCTCACGCGGTCCGCGGTGAGATCGACGGAGGGCGGCACCGAGGTGAGCGAGGCGGCGGCGAAGAACAGGCTGAAACCGATTCCGATCTCCACCTCGGCGAACCGCTTCAGGCGCTTCACGGGCGTGGCCGGGTTGGCGCGCAGACGGGCGACGACGCGGGAATTGCCGTAGCCGAGCGCGAGCAGGGCCACGAACATCACAGCCTTGGCGGCCACCATCACGCCATAGGCGGTACCGTAGATGGCATCGGGGCTGCCGACATAGAGCACCGACATCACGGCGGCCGAGACCAGGATGCAGCCGACGCCGATCACCGACATGCGGGAGAACCGTGCGCCCACGTCGCGCCACGCCTCGCCGTCCTGCACGCGGGACAGGGCGGAGACGAAGGCGGGAATGCCGCCGATCCAGATGGCGGCGCCCAACTGGTGCAGCAGGGCCACGGCGAGCAGCAACGCGCGGTCGTCCAGCCGGGCGGCGGCGTGGGTGGTCATGATGGCCGCCATCAGTTCGATGAGGCCGACCGCCAGAAGAAGTCCGCGTGGCGCGGTGGTGCCGAGGACGGCCAGCAGGCCGGCCAGCACGGCCCCGCACGCCATCTTGATGAGCCCTGCGATCGCCGAGCTGGCGCCAAGGGCCTCGACCAGGGACAGATCCACGGTGTCGACCAGCACGGCCGCCTGGAGCGCCACCGTGGCGGCCTCGCACAGGATCAAAGCGAGGGCCGACCAGGCGGCCATCCTGGCGGTGTCGGCGGCGACGCGGGGGCCGATGGACGCGGCCAGGGGCAGGGCCAGGAATACCAGGAACAGCACGCCGCCCAGTGCCATCGACTGCGCCACGATGGTGAGGCCGTGGATGATGATGCTGAGATAGCCGAAAAGGTCGACGAGCAGGCTCATGCTATTTTCCGACGCTGAACGGCACATCGCCGCGCGTGATGTGGCCGTCGATCGCCAGCACCTGCCAGCGCAGGATGTAGTTGCCGGGTGCGAGTGACACCTTCGTGATCAGCAGGTCGTCCGTGCCCTCCGGCGCGATCGGCAGAACCTCGGTGGTGTGATCGGGGCGGACCAGGGTGAGGCGTGAGCGGGCGCGGTCGAGCCTGCTGTTGAAGCGCAGCCGGATGGCGATGTCGCCGGGCGCCGTCTGCGCCGCGATGGCGGGCGTGCTTTGCACCAGGATGGCGTGGGCCCAGGTGGGAGAGGCCAGAATGGGCCAGACCAGGGCGGCAAGGAAACAGGCACGCCGGAGCGTTCGCATCTGCAGCAATCCCGTTAGAACAGGGCGTCGGTCTAGCCCGGTGGACGGGGCTTCGCAAACCCTGTTCAATCCCTGGGCACGAAGGCGCATCATGACCGAGACGAAACCACGGCCGGCCCCCAGCACGCGGGCCGATTATCGCTATTTCCAGACCATCACCACGCGCTGGCAGGACAACGACGTGTTCGGCCATGTGAACAACGTGGTGTATTATTCCTGGATCGACACGGCGGTGAACAACTTCCTGATCGAGAACGGCATTCTGGAGGTCGGCACCAGCGAGATCGTGGGCGTGGTGGCCGAGACCAACCTTCGCTACCTGCGCGAGATCGCCTATCCGTCGCCGGTCACGGTGGGCATCCGCGTGGCTCGTCTTGGGACGAGCTCCGTGCGCTACGCATCGGCTGTGTTTCGGAACGAAGACATTTCGGCGTCTGCCGAAGGGTTCTTCGTGCATGTGTATGTCCGGCGCGCCACGATGACGCCCACCCCCATTCCCGCGGCCCAGCGCGCCGCCTTTCTCGCGATCACCTAGGACATTACAATGGACACCGGATTGTCTGGCAAACGCGCTTTGGTCTGTGCCGCCAGCAAGGGATTGGGCTTTGCCTGCGCGATGGGCCTGGCGCAGGAGGGCGTGGCGGTGACGATCACCGCGCGCACGGCGTCGACCCTGGAGGAGGCCGCCGCCGCCATCCGCGCCGCCACCGGCGTGGTGGTGACAACGGTTGCAGGCGACATCACCACCGAGGCGGGCCGGGCGCAGGCGCTGGCGGCGTGCCCCCAACCCGACATTCTCATCAACAACGCCGGTGGGCCGCCACCTGGCGATTTTCGCGACTGGGAACGCGATGCCTGGATCGCGGCGCTGGACGCCAACATGCTGACGCCGATCTTTCTGATGAAGGCGGTGGTGGACGGCATGATCGGCCGCGGCTTCGGGCGCATCGTCAACATCACGTCCGGCTCGGTGAAGTCGCCCATTGCCACCTTGGGCATGAGCAACGGGGCGCGGGCGGGATTGACGGGATTTTCGGCCGGGCTCGCGCGGCAGGTGGCGCGGCACAACGTGACGATCAATAATCTGTTGCCGGGGCCGTTTCTGACCGATCGACTGCGGTCCAACGCGCGCGCGGCGGCGGAGGCGGCGGGGCAGGACGTGGATACGATGCTGCGGGAGCGCGCGAAATCGAGCCCGGCGGGCCGGGTGGGCAACCCCACCGAATTCGGCGCCGCCTGCGTGTTTCTGTGCAGCGCGCAGGCGGGGTTCATCGTGGGGCAGAACCTGCTGCTCGATGGTGGGGCATTCAACGCCACGATGGGCTGAGGCGGGCATGACACGGGCGCTGCTGCTGCTTCTCGCCTTGCTGACCGCCACGCCCGCGCTGGCGCAGAAATCCGCCGACACGCTGCGCATCTCGTGGCGCGAGGCGGTGCTGGACGCCGATCCGTATCACAACCCGCTGCGCAACGGGCTGGTGCTGGGCCACCAGGTGTTCGACGGGCTGATCTCGCGCGACCCCGAGACCTTCGTGCTGAAGCCGCTGCTGGCGACGTCGTGGAAATACATCGACGAGACCACGCTGGAATTCGAGCTGCGCCCGGGCGTCACGTTTCATAACGGCGAGCGGTTGACGGCCGACGACGTGGTCTACACCGTGGAACAGGCGATGACGGACCCGTTGGTGGCAGTGCCTTCCAACTATGTGTGGCTTGCCGGCGCGGAGAAGATGGACGAGCTGCGCGTGCGCATCCGCCTCAAGCAGGTGTTCCCGGCGGCATTGGAATATATCGCGCTGGCGATGCCCATTCTGCCCTCCGGCTATCGCACCCGGGTGGGGCCCGGCGCGTTCTCGGCGTCTCCGGTGGGCACGGGCCCCTATCGGGTGATCGAGGCCACGCCCGAGCGTATTCTGCTGGAACGCTATGAGGATTATTTCCCGCAAAGCCCGAAAGGCCGGCCGGCGATCGCGCATATCACCATCCGCCAGGGCGGTGACGTCGGCACCGAGCTCGACGACCTGCTGTCTGGGCGGGCGGACTGGATCTGGTCCTATCCGCCCGAGAAGGCCGCCGTCATCGCGGCCAATCCGGCGTTGCAGGAGCAGCGGGTGGAGAGCATGCGGCTGGGGTATCTGTCGCTGGATGCCGCCGGGCGCAGCGATCCGTTCGGGCCTCTGAAATCGCTGAAGGTGCGCCAGGCGGTGATGCTGGCGATCGACCGCAACACGATTGGCCGCGCGCTGCTGGCGGTGGGCGCGCGGGTGCCGGACGCACCGTGTTTCCCCACCCAGTTCGGCTGCGACCAAAGTGCGGCGGAGCGGCGGGTGTACGATCCCGCGCGTGCCAGGGCGCTGCTGGCCGAGGCCGGATTTCCGGATGGGTTCGACACCGAGATCGTCTCCTACGTGCTGCCGCAATATGCCGAGGGGGTGGCCGCGAATCTGGCGGCGGTGGGCATTCGCGCCAGGATCTCGCAACTGCCGCTGGGCGAGGCGATCGCGCGGGCGGCCCGCGGCACCGCGCCGTTGTTCATGGGCAGCTGGGGCAGTTATTCCATCAACGACGTGTCGGCGATCCTGCCGTATTTCTTTGGCGGCGGGGACAACGACGATGCCCGCATTCCGGAGTTGCAGACGCTGGTGGAGCAGGGCGGCGCCACCACCAGTGCCGAGAAGCGCCGGCAGTTCTATACCCGTGCCATCCGCCTCATCAGCGACCAGGCCTTGTGGCTGCCGTTGCATACTTATGTGATCACATATGGTTTTTCCCGCACCCTCAGCTTCAAGCCGACCACCGATGAACTTCCCCGGTTTTATCTTTCAAGCTGGCGTTAGCCTCTGTCTGGCGCTGGCCGGCGCGCGCGGGGCCCACGCACAGCCGGCGGTGGGCGAGATGGGCTTGCCGGTGCAGCCCACCTGCCTCACCTCGCCGTTCGGCAATCGCCCCGCGCCGGGGCCGAACGCCGTGGGGTTTCACAACGGCATCGATCTGCGCGCGCCCGCCGGTGGCGCGGTGCTGGCGGTGGCGGACGGACGGGTGCTGGGCATCGACCGCAGGGGTGCCGGCGGGTTGGAGATCGCAGTGCTGCACCAGGGCGCGGCGGGGGCTTACGTGGCGTTGTACTCGCATCTTGGCATTCTGTCGCCGGCCTTCGCGCAAGGCCGCAGCGAGGTGAAGCGCGGCGAGCGACTGGCGCGCATCGGGCGGACGGGGGTGACCTACGGCACGCATCTGTTCTTCGAGATCAAGGTGGCGGGCAAACCCGTCGATCCCGCGCCGCTGTTCCCGATCGCGCCGTGCCCGGGCAAGGGTTGAGCGGTCACCACGCGCGGGCTCTGGCCCGAGGCGCCACGACGGACGAGCGTCTCAGCCGACCGTTTCGGACCCGATATTTTTACATGGATGACCTGAAAAAATACCCGGTGGAGGTTTGCATCCGCTAACGGCTGTGTTACGTCGGTTCCATGTTCAATATATCACAGATTATTTCTGCTGTAACAATCATCGCGATGGGGGCCTGCTTGCCCCTTGCCCCCGCGGCCGCCGCAGACACCTGTGGCTCCATGCTGATGCCGGCCTCCGCGTTGAAGCAGGTGGCGCGCGGGTTCACCTCCAGCCATTCCGGCGTCGATCTCACCGCGCCCTACGGCTCCCCGGTCCGGGCTGCTTCGGGTGGAAAGGTTGTGTTTACAGGCAGTTACTTTGGATACGGCAACATGGTCGACCTGCAACACGACGACGGCACGGTGACGCGTTACGCGCATCTGTCCGCTTTCGCGCGTGATGCGAAGATCGGGCATGTTTATGCTGTCGGCGAAACTCTTGGGAATATTGGCACGAGTGGCCATGCCCACGGCGCGCATCTGCATTTCGAGGTACGCGTGAACGGACGGGCGATCGATCCGAAGCCGTTTCTCGCGCTGGCGAGCTGCCCGACCCAGCCAGGGGGCGTGCCAGGGGCATCGATCGAGGAGGCCAACGCACGCGACAGCCGGCCCGGTGGGGTGTTTCAGTAGGACGTCGTCGACCTTCTATCGGTTCCTATAGCGGGATCGGCTGAAGCCGACCCGCTATAGCCTGATGATTTTGAGTAGACAAAATATCAGGCTCTAACTTGTTGTTTTATCGATCATGTTTATGCGCTTGGGTTGAGCAACCCAAACGCATCATGATCTAGAGCGTGATGATTTTGAGTAGAAGCAAAATCATCACGCTCTACTCTTGTTCGATCGATCATGTTTATGCGTTCGGGTTAATCAACCCAAACGCATCATGATCTAAAGGGTTATCTCTTCGGGCAATTTCATCGCTTTGTCGATCGCTGCGCGATTGGACTTAAAGCGATATTGCTCGAACAACCCGCAACACGCCATCGCCATACCGTGCCAGCTTTGACGCACCAACACCCTTGATCTGGCCGAGTTCGTCCTCGCCTGACGGGCGCATGGCGGCGATGTCGCGCAATACCGTGTCGTGGAAGATGACGTAGGGCGGCACGGATTGTGCCTTGGCCTCCCCCGAGCGCCATTGGCGCAACGCATCGAACAAGGTGGCGCCTTCGGAATCCAGCCCTTCGGTGGCGGCTCCGCGCGGCTTGCCGTCGCGGGCGGGCGCGCGGGTGCGGCCGGGTGGCGCCAGGATGTCGTCGCGCAGCATCACCTGGGTTTCGCCGCGCAGGATGGGGCGCGCGCGGTCGGACACGATGCTGACGGTGGCGTATTCGCCCATGTCCACTTCCAGCACGCCGCGCGCGATGAGCTGGCGCATCACGCCGCGCCAGTAGTCGCGGCTGCGATCGGCGCCGATGCCGAAGACCGACAGCGCCTCGTGCCCGAACCTGCTGGCGGCGTCGCTGGCTTTGCCCATCAGCACGCCGATCACGTGCAGGGCGCCGAAGCGCTGGCCGGTGCGGTGGATGGCAGAGAGGAGTTTCTGGGCGTCGATGCTGCCGTCGAACAGGCCCACTGGGGTGAGGCAGTTGTCGCAATGGCCGCAGGGCTGTGCCAGGTCCTCGCCGAAGCAGGCCAGAAGCTGGCGGGTGCGGCAATCCGACGTTTCGGTGAGGCTGATCATCGCCTCCAGCCGGGTGCGCATGGCGCGCTTCTGGCTTTCGGGGGCAGCGCTCATCTGCAGGAAGTGCCGGGCGCGGGCGATGTCCTCGCCGCCGTAGAGCAACAGCGTGTCGGACATGTCGCCGTCGCGGCCGGCGCGGCCGATCTGCTGGTAGTAGGATTCCGGGCTGTCCGGCATGTCCAGATGCACGACGAAGCGCACGTCCGGCCGGTCGATCCCCATGCCGAAGGCGATGGTGGCGACCATGACGATGGGCTCGCCGGAGCGAAACCGCATGAGGGCCGCGCGCTTGATGTCGGGCGCGATGCCGGCGTGGAACACCACCGCAGGAAACCCCTTGGCGATCAGCGAGGCGGCGATGCGTTCGGTTTTGGCGCGGCTGCCGCAATAGACGATGCCGGTTTCGCCCTGGTGGCGCGCGAGCAGGGCCAGGAGCTGCCCGGTCTCGCCGATCTTGGCTTCGGCGGCGATCTGCAGGTTGGGGCGGTGGAAGGAGGCGGCGAACACCTCGGCACCCTCCATGCCCAGCGCGTGGAGGATATCCTCGCGGGTGCGCGGGTCCGCGGTGGCGGTGAGCGCCACGCGGGGCACGCCGGGGAAGCGTTGGGGGAGCACGGCGAGTTCGCGGAATTCGGGGCGGAACTCGTGGCCCCACTGGCTCACGCAATGCGCCTCGTCGATGGCGATCAGCGCGATCTCGATGCGTTGCAGGCGCTCCATCGTGCCGGTGCTGAGAAGGCGCTCCGGCGAGACATAGACGAGGTCGAGACGCCCGCCGTCGAGCTCGCGGCCAATGCGGCGGGCTTCGTCGGGGTCGACCTCGGAATGAAGGGCGGCGGCGGCCACGCCGAGCTGGCGCAGGGCGGCCACCTGGTCGTCCATCAGAGCGATCAGGGGCGAGACGATCACGGCGGTGCCGGGGCGGCACAAGGCCGGGATCTGGTAGCAGACGCTTTTGCCGCCGCCGGTGGGCATCAGCACCAGCGCGTCGCCGCCGCCGGTGACGTGGTCGACGGCGGCTTCCTGCAGCCCGCGAAAGGCGGGGTAGCCGAACACCCGGCGCAGCATGTCGCGCGCCATGCTCTCAGGGGGCGTGCCGCCGTCTGGCGTGGCGTTGTCCTGAGACTTGCGGGCCTGGTGCGGCGGAAGGGTGGAGACGCCTTCGGGCAAGGCGATTATTTCGCGCCGATGGCGATCACGACGCGGCGCGACTCGATGCCGGCCAGGGCGTATTCGGCGCTGCCATAGGCCACCTGCGAAATGCGCCCGGCGCTAACGCCCATATCCGTGAGGGCATCAGCCACCTGCTGCGCCCGCAGGGCCGAGACGAGGGAATTGGCGCGGGCGGTGCCGGTGGGATCGGAGGTGCCGGTGACCACGATCGCGTCTGACGGGGCGGCCTTGGCGGCCGTGGCGGCGGCCTGGATGATGGACTGGGCCTGGCTGTCGAGGGCGCCGGACCAGGTTTCGAAGAACACCACGAAGCTGCGCGAAGGAGCCTGAACGGCGGCCTGAACGGCGGCCTGAACGGGAGCCTGGGCGTAGGCCGGGCCATAGGCCGGGGCGGCGAAGCAGAGAGCCGCGGCGAGAATGCAAATCCGGCGCATCGAAAACCCCTTTGACAGCGTGGTGCGAGCATAACTGCCTTTCGCCTCGCGGTCGCGTCAATCAGCATCGTTCGGCACGGCGGCCATCATGGCGCGCGGCGGACACGCTTTCGGGGGGCGCTTGGAACGGCGTTGAAAGGCGTTACACTTGGCTCATGACAATTTTGCTCGAGGGCCTGGATCTCGGCCGGGAATTCGACTGCGGCGCCTTCACGCTGACCGAGGCGGAGATCGTGGCCTTTGCCGCAGCCTTCGATCCGCAGCCGTGGCATCTCGACGACGCCGCCGCGCGGCAGACGTATTTCGGGGGGCTGTGCGCGTCCGGCCTGCACAGCCAGGCGGCCGCCATCGGGCTGATGGTGCGCGCGATCGCCGACGTGGCGATCGTGGCCGGCGGGTCGCTGCACGCGGCGCGGTTCTTCGTGCCGGTGCGGCCCGACCAGCCCTACGCGGTGACGGCGACGTGGACCGCGGCGCGCGCCTCGGCCAGCAATCCGGCGCGGGGTGTGGCGTCCATCACCATCGTGGCACGTGATGCCGGGGCTGTGGTGGTGATGGAATGCGGCGTGACCTATATCGTCCGGCGCTGACCGGCCCGGCAACTCTTTCCGCCGCCCGGCAGGTTGTGCCGGCCGGCGCGGGGAAAACCGCATGATATCAACGGCTGTTGTTTGGCATGCGGCTCGCAACGGTGTTTGCAGCCATTGTCCGGGGAAAGCCGTCATGTCCGTCAACACCGTCAGCCACGCCGCCAATATCTGGTCTTGCGCGACATCCGCGCTGACTTCCACGCCGCAGGCCCAGGGGCTGGAAGCGGGCCGGCCGAACGAGGCGGGGGCGCCGCACGCCAAGCCCAACCAGGCTGGTGGCCCCGCCGGTGGCGCGCCTTCGCCGTTTCAGTCGCTTTCTTCGGATCTGCAGTCCACGCTGCTGCGGCTGCAGGCGCAGAAGGGGGCGCGCGGGTAGAATATGCGATGATCAGCGCAGCAGCCACATGCCGACCGCGATGGCGCCCATGCCGACGAACAGGGCGGCGGAGAGCGGTTCGTGCAGCAGCAGCGCGCCGGCCGCGATTCCGAAAATAGGGGTCAGGAAGGTGAAGCCGGCGATCTGCGTGGCGGGATAGACCGAGACCAGCCAGAACCAGGCGAGGTAGCTGGCGAACGCCACCACCACGCTTTGGTAGAACAGCGACGCCCAGGCGAAGGACGTGGCCACGGGGATGTGGCCAAGATCGCCCGCGAACCAGGCCGCCAGCAGCAGAAGCGGCGTGGAGCCGCCGATCTGGTAGAACAAAAGCCCCGCCGGCGAGGTGGCGCGCAGGCCGGGATTGGCTTTGACCAGGACCGTGTTGACGCCCCAGCCCAGGGCGGCGCCGGCGCACATCGCATCCCCCAGCAGGCTGCCGCCGCCGCTCATCAGGCCCTGGGCGAAGGCTGCGGCCACGCCTGCGAACGCGATGAGAAGGCCGAGGAACTGGCGCGGCTTCAATTTACCGTCGGGCAGGAACAGGTGCGCGCCCAGGGCGGTGAAGAACGGCGCGGTGTAGAGAAACAGCACGCCGCGTGAGGCGGTGGTCAGGCGCAGGCCGGGATAGAGCAGCAGGAATTCGATGCCGAAACAGGTGGCGATCGCGAGACCGGCCCAGCGGCCGCTGCCGGGGGCGAACAGGCCGGTGAGAGCGTTGGGGCCTTCGCGCAGGACGATCCACGCCGCCACCAGGCAGCCCGCGATCACCGAGCGCAGGGCCGCCTGGAAATAGGGGGCCAGCCCGTCCGCCACCGCCTGTTTGATGGCGACCTGCTGCATGCCCCAAAGCGCGCAGAGGAACACGATCAGCGCGATGGCGCGAAGATCGACCTTGCCGCGGCGCTCCATGGGGTCCGTCAGCGCCCTTCGAACACGGCGGGCCGCTTGGCCAGGAACGCGGCCCGGCCCTCGGCGTGGTCCTGCGTGAGGAACAGCGCGGATTGGGCGTTGCGTTCCCATTCCAGCGCATCCGCCAGGCCGTGCGAGAGGTAGGATTTCGTCAACGCGATCGGCAGCGGGGCGGCGCGGCCGAGGGCTTCGGCCATCGCCATGGCGGCTTGCAGCGCGGTGCCGGGGGGCACGAGGCGGTCGATGAGCCCGATCGCCTCGGCGCGTGGGGCGTCGATCTTCTCGGCGTGGAGAAGCATCTGCCGCGCCCTGCCCTCCCCCACCCTTCGCGGCAAGGTATGCAGCAGGCCGAAATCCGCCACCAGGCCGATGCCGCCGAAGCCTGCCATGAAGCGGGCATCGGCGGCGGCCACCACGGTGTCGCAGCACAGCGCGAGCGCGAGGCCGGCGCCCACGGCCCAGCCTTCGACGGCGGCGATGAGGGGCTTGCTGCTGGCGATCATCGACCGCACCAGGCGGTGCGAAAGGCGGAAGCGTTCGCGGCCTCCGGCCAGGTCTTCCACGTCCATGCCGCTGATGTCGCCGCCCGCGCTGAAATGGCCGCCGCCGCCGGTGAGCACGATGCAGCGCAGGGTGGGATCGGCTTCCAGGCGGTCCATCGCCTCGGCAAGCGCGGCGCGCATCGGCACGGCCAGGGCGTTGCGGCGCGCGGGGTAGTCCAGCGTGAGGACGGCGGTGGTGGCGATGCGGGTTTCGATAAGCATGGATGTCACTGGAAGATCAGCTCGGCCTGGGTGGCGGCGATCAGCGCCTCGCGCGTGACGCCGGGCGCCATCTCGACGACGGAGAAGCCCGCCTCCGTGATGTCGAGCACCGCCATGTTGGTATAGACGCGCTTGACGCAGGCGAGCGCGGTGAGCGGGTTGCCGCAGCGTTGCACCAGCTTGGGGCGGCCGTCCTTGGTGGTGTGTTCCATCAGCACCCAGAGCCGTTTGGCACCGGCGGCGAGGTCCATGGCGCCGCCGACCGCGGGTGCGGTGTCGTTCTCGGAGGTGGCCCAGTTCGCGACGTCGCCGTTTTCGGCCACTTCGAAGGCGCCGAGCACGCAGAGGTCGAGATGGCCGCCGCGGATGATGGCGAAGCTGTCGGAATGGCTGACATAGGAGCCGCCGGTGCGCAGCGTGACGTGCTGCTTGCCGGCGTTGATGAGCCAGGGATCGGCGTCCTCGGGCGCGGGGGCCGGGCCGGTGCCGAGCACGCCGTTTTCGGAGTGAAAGATCACCTCGCGGTCGGCGGAGACCTGGTCCGCCACCATGGTCGGCATGCCGATGCCGAGGTTCACGTACCAGCCCTCGGGAATGTCGGCCGCCGCGCGGGCGGCCATTTCGGTGCGGGTCCAGAGCGTCATGCGGCGGCTCCATTGAGGGGGTAGATCCGGTCGACGAAGATGCCGGGGGTGATGATGTGCTCGGGGTCGAGCTGTCCCAGCTTCACGATGTGATGCGCCTGGACGATGGTGGTTTTGGCGGCCATGGCCATGACGGGGTTAAAGTTGCGGCCGGACTTGTTGTAGGTGAGGTTGCCCCAGCGGTCCGCCTGCCAGGCTTCGAGCAGCGCCACGTCGCCGTGGAGCGCGGTTTCGAGCACCATCATGCGGCCGTCGATCTCGCGCATCTCCTTGCCGTCGGCCAGCTTGGTGCCGACGGCGGTGGGCGTGTAGAAGCCGCCGATTCCAGCGCCGGCGGCGCGGATTCGTTCCGACAGGGTGCCCTGGGGGACGATCTCCAGCTCGATCTCGCCGGCGCGGTAGAGTTCCTCGAAGATCACCGAGCTGGAGGAGCGGGGGAAGCTGCAGACGATCCGCCCGACGCGGCGCATCTCCATGAGGCGCGCGAGGCCCACGCGGTGCGCGCCGGCGTTGTTGGCGACGATGGTGAGGTTGCGGGCGCCGTGCTCGATGAGGCCGTCGAGCAGGGTGTCCGGCTGGCCCACGGCGCCGAAGCCGCCGAGCAGGATGATGCTGCCATCCTGGATGCCCGCCATCGCGTCCGCCATCGAGGCCACGGTTTTGTCGATCATGTGATGTCCGCCAGTCCGTTGTTGACGACGATGATATCGCGTTCCACCACGCGCGCGCGAAAGCTGCCGGAGGACCAGATTTCCGTGCGGATGGTCTCGCCGGGAAAAACCGGGGCAGAGAAGCGCAGGGAGAGGGCGGCGAGCCGGCCGGGGTCGTAGTTGCAGCGGGCGCGGAGCAGCGCGTGGGTGACGACGCCGAGGGTGCAAAGCCCGTGCAGGATGGGGCGGGGGAAGCCGGCTTTTTCGGCCCTGGCGGGGTCGGCGTGCAGCGGGTTGTCGTCGCCGTTCAGCCGGTAGTACAATGCCTGGTCCGGCCTCGTGGGCAGGTCGACGGTGTGATCGGGGGTGCCGCTGGGGGCGGGTGGGGCTTGCCTTATGGGCCCCGTGGCGCCGCCGAAGCCGCCATCGCCGCGCAGGAAAATGGTGCTGGTGGTGGTGGCCAGCAGGGTTTCATGCTCGTCCGTCAGGATTTTCTCGGAGTAGAGCAGCGCGCCCTTGCCCGGGCCCTTGTCCACCAGGCCGGTGACGCGGGTGCGGCCGGTGACCTCGCCGGAGGTGGGAAGCGGGGCGTGCCAGACGATGGATTGCTCGCCGTGGACCAGGCGCAGCGCATCGACGCCGGTGGCGGGGTTGGCCAGCCAGAAGCCGGGATGGCCGAGGACCACCGCCATCGACGGCATGGCCTTGAGCACGCGGTGCTGATCGACGAAATCCAGCGCCGCGGGGTTCATGGGGGCGCAGCCCATGCCGACGGACAGGGCGTAGAGGACGCTGGTGGCGGGCGTGACGGTTTGGCGGATGTCCGGGATGGGGAAGTGGAGCAGGGCCTCGGGATCAAGGGGCAAGGGGTGCTCCGATCTCGATGACCGCATCGGCGGCGTAGGCGCCGTCTGGCGTGGCGAAGACGGGGTTGAGATCGACGGACAGCAGGGTTTCGCCGGATTGGTGGGCGAAGACGGAGAGGCGGGACAGCATGTCCGCCAGCGCCTGCATGTCGACCGGCCGGGTGCCGCGTGCGCCGAGCAGGAGCGGGGCGGCGCGGATGGATCGGATCATGGCCTCTGCCTCGTCCACGCCGAAGGGGCAGCGGCGGAAGATCACGTCTTGCAGCACGTCGACGAAGACGCCGCCGAGGCCGAACATGGCGATGGGGCCGAAGACGGGGTCGCGCACGATGCCCATGATGCATTCCACGCCGCTGACCTGCTTTGCCACCAGCACGCCGTCGATCCGCGCCGCGGCGGGTGCGCAGGCCATCACCTGGGCAAAGCCCGCGCGCACGGCCTGGGCGTCGGCCACGCCCAGGATGACGCCGCCGATATCGGATTTGTGCAGGATGTCCGGTGACAGGATTTTCAGAACGACGGGGTAGCCGTGCGCGTCCGCCGCGGCGACGGCCTGTTCGGCGGTGGTGCAGGCCTGCTCCGGCACGACGGCGATGCCGGCTTTTTCCAGCAGGATCTTGGCGTCTGCCTCGTTCGGCGTGGCAGGGGGGAGCGACACGTGCGGCACGCGAGGCGGCGTGCTTGCGGGGGCGGCGGCGAAGGAGACGCCGAAGCGGCCCATCGCATGCAGGGCGGCCACCGCGCGGGTCATGTCCTCGAACACCAGGAAGCCGGCGTCCTCGTAGGCCGCCCACATGTCGGGCGGGGCGATGACGGACATGCAGTAGAGCCTGTCGGGGTAGCGTTTCGCCACCGCCTCCATCTCGCGCTTGATGTGGGGGAAGAGCGTGGCGGCGCCGCCGGCCTGGGTGAAGAAGGCGAGCACCGAGGAATAGCCGCCGTCGCGCACCATGGCGGAGCAGAACTGGCCGATCAACGTGGGGTCGTTGAAGACCTGGGCGGTGCAGTCCACGGGGTTGCGTGGGGCGGAAAACGGCACCAGCGCGCGCAACGCGGCCTGGGCGTGATGCGGCATTTCCGGCATCGGGAAATCCAGCGCCTCCGCCGCGTCGCTGACGAGCACGCCGGCGCCGCCGCTGAGGGTGATGACGCCGAGGGTGTTGCCCACGGGGTAGATCTTGCGCGTGGCGGCGTAGGCGATGTCGATCAGATGTTCGGCGGAGTGGGCGCGCACGACGCCGAATTCGGCGAGCACGGCCGATGTGACCGCGTCGTCGCCTGCGATGGACGCGGTGTGGGATTGGGCGGCCACCCGGCCGATGCGGGAGTGGCCGACCTTCATCATGACCACGGGCTTGCGGGCCTCGCGCGCGATCTGCAGCGCCGCCATCAGGCTCGGGCCTTCGTGGATGCCCTCGGCATAGGCGGCGATCACGTCGGTATCGGGGTCCTCGGCCATCCAGCCGATGACGTCGCCGATGGTCACGTCCGCCTCGTTTCCGGTGGTGACGCAGAGCGGGGTGGCGATGCCGCGGTTGCGCATGACGGAGAACAGATGCGTGCCGAATGCGCCGGACTGGCTGGCGATGCCGACCTTGCCGCCGGATTTCCGGGGCGGCCAGCCGCCTTCGAACGAGGAGGAAAAGATCGGGTAGAAGCCGATGCGGTCGTTGAAAAGGCCCAGGCAGTTCGGCCCCAGCATGCGCATGCCGGCGGCTTTCGCGGTGGCCAGCATGCGGTTCTGGGCGGCGGTTTCGGGGCCGTGACCGGATGGGTCGACCTCGGCATAGCCCGCCGTGAAGACGATGGCGCCCTTGGTGCCCATGGCGGCGAGTTCGGCCACCGCCGCTTCCGCCGCCTCGCCCGCCACCGCCACGATCGCCACGTCCGGCACCTCGGGCAGGTCTTTCAGCGTGCCGTAGGCGGGCAGCCCCTGGATCTCGGCGCGGTTGGGGTTGACCGGCATGATGCGGCCCGCGAAGCCGCGCTGCTTCATGTAGGAGATGGGGCGGCCGCCGATCCGGGTGGGGTCGGTGGAGGCGCCCAGGATGGCGACCGAGCGGGGCGAGAACAGCGGCGTGAGGCTGGAAAAACGCGCGGCATGCGGCGGCTTGTCGGTCATTCGACCTTTCTCTCCCGAAGCGGACGGGCTAGCTGTGCCGACCTGTTGCTAAGATGCCCAGTGCACCCGCGCCGGGCAAGGGCATGGGTGGAGAGGAAATGCGATGCGCCGCAAGGTTGTTGTGCTGAATGGCCCCAATCTCAATCTGCTGGGCACGCGCCAGCCGGACATCTATGGCCACGAGACGTTGGCGGATGTGGAGCGGGCGTGCCGGGCGCTGGGGGCGGAGCTGGGTGTGGCGATCGATTTCCACCAGTCCAACCGCGAATACGAGATCATCGACTGGATCCATGCCGCGCGGGAGGATGCCGGGGCCATCGTGATCAACCCGGCCGCCTTCACCCATACCTCGGTGGCCATTCTGGATGCGTTGGCCGCGTTCGATGGGCTGGTGTTCGAGGTGCATATCAGCAACGTGCACAAGCGCGAGGCCTTTCGGCATCACTCGTATGTGTCCGGTCGCGCGGACGGGGTGATCGCGGGGTTCGGCACACAGGGGTATCTGCTGGCGCTGCGGCGGGCGGCGGCGCTTCTGGCACCGGCCCCCGCCGCTTGAGGCGCGCCGGAGTTAGCCCTGGGCGTCCGGCGAGAGAACGATGCAGTTGTGGCCCTTGCCCAACTTTTCGCAGGCCTGCACGGCGCCGTCGCGCGACAGGCCAGTGACGCGGGCGCGGTAGAGGGTGTTGCTGGCCTGGCGCGTGGTGCCGACCGTGGAGCGGGCGGACATCGATTGGACGTGCTGGCGGGCGGAGTCCGCGGCGGCGCGGGCCATGCCTTCGTTGCCGTAGGCGCCGACCTGGATGGCCCAGTTCGTGGCGCCGCCGCTGCCGCGCGGCAGCGTGTCGGCCTGCGCCTGGGGGATCAGGCGGAAGCTTTGCCGCCCGGCGGGGGCCGGCAACGGCTGCAGTGCGGCATAGGTCTGAGCAGGGGCCTGGGGCGTGTAGGTTGGCTGGCGCGGGGGCTCCTGCAGCGAGGCCGTTTGCACGGCGCCGCGCGTGTAGCCGCTGCGGCGGGTGTCGGCCAGGGCCACGGGCGCCTGGCCGGCGCGGGGATAGCGGGGGCCGGCCGGAATGTTGATCGGGATGACGTTCATGGCGTACTGCGTGGCCGGCGAGGCGCGGTTCGGCTCCACGCCCTGGATGCGCGGGCCGATCTTGGCGACGTAGTTGCGCGTCTCGGTGGGCAGGCCCTTGTTGCGCGTGAGGTAGTCGTCGTAGCGGCCGGGGCCGGCGTTGTAGGCGGCGAGGAAGCCGGGATTGCCGTAGAGGTCATACATTTCGCGCAGATAGGCGGTGCCGGCCATGATGTTGTCGTGCGGATCGTACGGGTCGTCGCCGAGATTGTAGCGGCCGCGCAGCTCGTCGAACGTGGCGGGCATGACCTGCATCAGGCCCATGGCGCCGGGGCCGGAGGTCTCCATCACCTTGCCGCTCGATTCAGCGCGGATCACCTCACGGATCCAACGCTCCGGCAGGTCGTATTTGCCGGAGGCTTCCTGAATGTAAGGGCCCCACGGGTCACTTTTGGGGCCGGGCGGGGTGTAGTTGCCGCGGGCGCGGGCCTGGTATTGTTTGGCCTCCTGCACGGCCGACACCTGGGGGCCGGAGGCGCAGGCGGCGAGGCTGCCGAGAACGGCGAGACAGCCGAGCAGACGGATCACACGCAAGGGAGCGGTCGGCGCGTCGATGACGGAGGTCGAGAGCATTCCTGCAAAGCCTTCTCTGTTGCACGCGCGCCGATTTTGGAACATTCGCCCAAGGCCACATGCGTTTGCCGTGTGCATTTGCCGTGTGCGTTTGCCGCGTATCGCCGCACGAGGATGCCGGGCGACGTTCGCTGCATAACACAGGAAACACCCGTAAGTCCCTAAAGGAACGATGTGTTTGAAACAAGGCTCAGAACGACGCGGCTTTAAGGTGGCCCCTGCACAGGGAGGGCGGCGTGATATAATAGCCGCAGCGGGACAGTTTCGCGACAAAAGGGACGCATCGATGCCACATCACGAGCACCGCCCTTACGCCATTTTTCGTGGCCTTGCCCCGGCCTTCATACTCGTGTGGAGCGTGGCGTTGGGCGTGGCCGGCTGCGCGCCTGGCGCGACGGTGAGCGCCGGCGGGCCGCAAGACGGGGCGGACCGGATGTCCTACGGCACCATCGTCTCGATGCGCATTATAGAGCGAAGCGGGGTGGAGCGGGGCCAAACCGGTCGGCCCGTATCGTCACCCGATGTGCGCGGCACGATCCTGGTGGCGGTCGGCGCCCCGGAAGCGGGCACGCAGGGTGGTGGGACGGTGGAGTTCATCATCCTGGAGGACAACGCTATGGCGCCGATCTCGGTGGTGCAGGACAACGCGCAGGATTTCAGGCCGGGCGAACGGGTGGCGCTCTCGCGCGGCGCACGCACGCGGCTCGCGCGGTCTGGCAGTTAGCGCGCGGGTGCCTGGACGCGCGGG
>JANYFG010000076.1 GCA_025362815.1 Rhodospirillales bacterium | reverse complement strand
GGCGGATTTCACCGCGCCGCGAAGGCTTATGTTCGATCACAGGAGTCTTGCCACAAACCCGTCCGATGCCGGCCGCCAGTTCGAGCACCGTGGTCGGCCTGCCCGTGCACACATTGTACACCGGAGCGCGACATGAAGCGTTTTCCATCGCGGCGATCAGTGCCGTGACGACATCGCCGACATAGACGAAGTCGCGGGTCTGCTCGCCATCGCCATAGACCTGGATTTGCTCGCCACGCACCAACCGCTCGCAGAAGATGGAGATCACCCCTGAATACGGTGATTTGGGGTCCTGCCGCGGCCCGAAGACGTTGAAGAAGCGCAGCCCCGCGCTGGGCACGCCGTGAACGGCCGACGCCACGCGGGCATGCAACTCACAACCCAGCTTGTCGGCGCCGTATGCCGACATCGGCCGCAGCGAGGATTCCTCACGCACCGGGATCTGATCGGGGGTGCCGTACACCGCCGCGGACGACGCGTAGACCACCCGAACGGGTGGCCGAGCAGCTTCCAGCTCGCTCTCGCGCCGGGCGGCGTCGAGCAACGCCACCATTCCGCTCAGGTTGACCTTGTGGCTGTCGAACCACTCGTTGTTGCAACGCTCGACGGAGGCGACGGCGGCCAGATGAAAACAGCCATCCATGCCCCGCATCGCCATGCGGGTGACCTGCGGATCGGAGATGTCACCGACGATGAGGGTGGCCCCCGCCGCCAGGTTGCCACGGTGACCGGTGGACAGGTTGTCCAGCACCCGAACGTGGTGGCCGTCCGCTATCAGCTCCGCACAGAGATGTGAACCAATAAACCCACATCCACCCGTCACCAACCAACGCGCCATACTGAACCACTCCTAAATTTGGGAGTAGAATGTTCATGACTGTCCAATGGTTACCTATGACGGTCGATTTACCTGTTATGACGGATAGAACAACTTGTTTTTTCTTATTGTAAACTTAAACGTAAATTTCTCGCGTGGTATTTAAGCTTGCTGTGGGTTGAATGCTTGCGATGAACGCCGCATATGCTTTTATGCTCGGAGTCATTGCCATGCAGGTGAGCGTTGTCGTCCCGGTGTTTAACGGTTCTTCCCGGCTGCTGCGCATGGCTGCCCGCTCGGTACTGGCCGACAGTTCCGGGCAGCTGGCGGAGCTCATCATCGTCGACGATGCCTCCACCGATGCCGCCATCCGATTGACCCTTCGCGCGCTGGCCAAGGCCGATACGCGTGTGGTCGTGCTTCGCAACGATCGCAACGAAGGCCCGGCCACCAGCCGCAATCGCGGCATCAATGCGGCGCGATTCAGCTGGATCGGTTTTCTGGACGCCGACGATGTGTGGCTGCCAGGCCAATTCGGCCGGTTCGCCCATATGCTCGCAGCCCATCCCACGGCGCGATGGATGGCGACCGGGCATCTTCTGATGCGCTCCACCGGCGTCCATCAGGCTGCACCGCGGCTGGCCCCGGACGATGCTGAAGGCGAGGCACGCAGCCTGGACAATGGCAGCCTGGACAATGGCAGCCTGGGCAGCGGCAGCCTGGGCAAGGGCAGCCTGGGCAAGGGCAGCCGGGGCAAGGACAGACTGGACAAGGACAGCCTGGGCAAGGACAGCCTGGGCAACGGCGTCGTGGTGCATCAGGGGCGCGGCCTGACCGAGGCCCTGCTGAGCAATTTCTGGATCCATCTTGGCGCCACGCTGACGGAGCGCCGCTTGTGCGACGAGGTGGGTGGATTTGCGCCTGGGCTGACCTATTACGAGGATATGCATTTCATGGCCCGTCTCTCCACCCGCACCCCGCTGCTCTACAGCGAGACCGATGGCTATGGCTGGCGGCAGCACGAGGCCGGCCTCACCGCCAACCCGCGGCGATTGCGCGCCAGTTCTGTCCGCATGCATGCGGTGGCGGCACGCGACCCCTGGCTCCGTGACTTTCGCCGCCCCATCCGCTGGGCGCATCTCAGTGCGTTGAAAGGGCTGGCCATGAACAATCTGCTGGCCGGGCGCCGCCTGGCCGCCGCGGGCTTCGCGCTGCGCGCCTGGATGGTCGACCCGCGTGAATGGCAGGCGCTGGCCTTTTTCCTTCGCATCTGTGCGGCCGGCAGGGAGGGCGCGCCTGGCGAGCTTGACCGCTACAGCCGCGCCGAGCGCTTCGCGGCCCGGCTGCCGGGGTCCAAATCGGCGCCCGTGCCGGGGTCGATCGCGGCGTCGGCCGCGGGGTCACGCGCGGCGTGAGCACGATCACCCCACCCCAGCCGCGCTCTGAACAGGCCGCGCCCGCAGGCCTGCGGGGTTGGATGCTTCGCCAGGCCTGCCACGCGTCGCGGTTCTACCTGCAGCACATGCCGGGGCGGATGGGCAAGCAGCTGGTGTGGGATTCGGTGGTCCGGCCCTACCTGCTGTGGCGCCCCATCCGGATCGATGCCACGGCGAAGTTCGGCGACCGCTTCATCGGCAGTTTCCCTGACAGCGTGCACAGCTTCCTCTACTTCTTCGGCGTGTGGGAACCGGCCGTAACCGCGGTCTATCGCGCCGCGCTGCGCCCCGGCGACATCGTCGTCGACGTCGGCGCCAATGTCGGCACCCACACGATGCTGGCGGCCAGCCTGGTCGGAGACACCGGCCGGGTCCATGCGGTCGAGGCCTCGCCCTGGATCCACGCGCGGCTGCTGGGCAACCTCAAGGCGAACGGCCGCACGAACGTGCGCACCTACAACATGGCGGCCACCGAAACACCGGGACAGGTGACGGTCTTCCTGCACGACAACAGCAATCTTGGCGGCACGACGATCGTGGCCAGCGAGGCGCAGCGTGTCGGTGCCCAGGCGGAGGCCAGCGTCGAGGGCCTGCCGCTGCCCTCGATCGTGCCACTGGAAGACCTTCTGGCGGCACGGTTGATCAAGATCGATGTCGAAGGTGCCGAGTGGCTGGTCGTCGCTGGCATGCGCGAGCTGCTGCCCCGGCTGCGCCGCGACTGCGAAATCCTGATCGAGGTCAACCCGGCCGCGCTGCGTGAGTTCGGCGGTTCGCTGGAGGCGTTTCTGGCGATCTTCGCCGAGGCCGGCTTCGCGCCCTTCGAAGTCGCCAACCGCTATGACGGCGCCTTCTACATCGACCCGCCGGCGGCGCCGACCAAGCCTTTCATCGTCCACGATTTCGAGGTGGCCGACCTGCTGTTCCGCCGGCCATGAATCGGGCGGGGCGGCCGGCCCGCAGCGTCAGCGTGGTCATCCCGACCTACAACCGCGCCTCGCTGCTGCCGCAGACACTCGATGCCATCCTGGCACAGACCGCGCCGGCCGATGAGATCATCGTCGTCGATGACGGCTCCACGGATGGCACGGTCGCCGCTGTCGAAGGCTACGGCCCGGGGGTGCGCGTGCTGCGACAGGCCAATGCGGGCGACCTGGTCGCCCGCAACACCGGCCTGGCCGAAGCTGTGAGCGACCTCGTGGCCTTCTGCGACAGCGATGACCTTTGGAAGCCGGAATTCCTCGCCACCATGCATCGCGTCTGGGACGCCGAGCCGGCGACCACCGCCGCCTTCGCCAATTTCCAGATCGTTCGCGACGGCATCTGGCAGACCGCCGATAAATTCTCCGACGCGCCCACCGGCTTTTGGGATGGGTGGCGCCCGGTGGCAGGAGATCTCGCGCTGTTCGACACCGCCGTCACCTCACGGCTCATCGACTTCCAGCCGTTCTTCCCCTCCGCCATGGTGGCAAACAAGGCCTGGCTGGCCTCGGTGGGCGGATGGGATGCGGCCGCCGGCCGTCGGGTCGGCTGCGATTTTTCCACCATTCTGCGCATCGGAGACCATCCCCCCATCGGTGTGGCGCAGGCGTCGCTGGTCGGCATCCGCAAACATGCCGGCAATCATTCGGCTGATACGGAGGCGATGAACCTCGGCGATGCGATGATCCTCGAGCATGTGCTCGCGACCAGGCCGTGGCTGGACCACCTGACGGCGCCGATCGCCGCCAGCGTGGCCCGGCGGCGGCTCGACGCCTTGGACAGTGCCTTCGCGCGCGGCGATCTTCAGGCGGTGAGGGACATTGCAGCGCTGCTGCCTGCCGGGGCGGGCGGAATCAGGCAGCAGATCAAGCTGGCGGTGGCCAGGCTGCCGTCGCCGCTGGGACAGCTCACGGCCAGCGCGCTGGCCGCCCTGCGAAGGCATGGCCAGAGCCTGCCCGGTTGATGAAATCGGCCAGCTCGTCGTTGCGTCGCTGGGCTGAAAGGCTGACTCGCGGCCACTGGCCATTCCACCGCAGCCGGTCAGGCTACAGCGCCTGAACGGGATGACGAGAAACCGGCGACGCGTATCGATGCGCCTCAACAGGAACCCACCATCGACCTGGAGGCTGACCGGCTGAGGCGAAATGCCTGCACGCCGGCGCCGCAGAATGCGGTCGCGCCAAAGCCGCCAGGTCAGATGAAGACGAAATCAGACGCGCTCATCGACGCCACGCCAAAGATCAAAATAGCCTGCCCTTGGTACTCGACCTGGGTGTTGCCGCCGGCCGAATTCAGGAACAGATCGGTGAAGGCCAGTCCCGTGTGGAAAAACTCGATCTTGGCCTGGCCTTGCACGAAGCCGGCGATCTGGTCGTAGCCCCAGTTCAGCGTGTCGTAGATGAAGACGTCGGCGCCACCCTGGCTGTACATGATGTCGTCGCCGCTGCCGCCGGTCATGGTGTCGGCAAAGGCCGAGCCGAACATCAGGTCGGCGCCCGCCCCGCCATTCAGCACGCTGCCGGCCGTAGGGTTCCCGACAAGGACATTGTCCAATGCGTTGCCAGTCAGCTGGTTCGCGGCGCCGGAGAGGTTGCCCCGCTCGACATTGTTCGCCAGCAGGAAGGGGGTATTGGCCGCCAAGCCGATCCAGGCGGTGTCGTAGCCCTCGTTGGCGTTCTCCAGAATAACGACGTTGGGGGCGAGGATGACGTACTGGTCGTTGCCGATGCCGCCGATCATCAGATCTGCGCCGCCCTGACCGCGAATGATGTCATCGCCGGCGCCACCCACCAGCGTGTCGGCGAAGGCCGACCCCCAGAGCACGTCGTTGCCGCCCATGCCGAACAGGGTGCTGGCCTCGCCCTGATTGGCCACGATGTCCTCGGCGGTATCGCTGCCGGTGACGCTGTTGGCTCCGGGCGCGGCCAGGCGGATGATCTCGATATTGGCGCCCGCCACCCAGCCATTCACCGCGACCCAGGCGGTGTCGATGCCCTCGTTGCCAAGCTCCACCGCGGTGACGTTGGGATCGTAGATCACGAACTGATCGTTGCCGGTGCCGCCGACCATCAGATCGGCGCCGCCCTGTCCGCGGAAGATGTCGTCGCCCGCGCCGCCGATGAGCGTATCGGCCAGGCTGCTGCTCCACAGCGTGTCATTGCCCGCGCCACCGGTGATCGAGCTGGCGAGCCCGGGGTTGGTGACCAGCTGAACGGCGCCGCCCTCGGTGCCGGCGATGATGGTGGCGGTGCCGAAGAGCCGCGCGATCTCGATGTTCGCGCGCACCGTGGCGCCGTTCACCCCGACATACAGCGTGTCGGTTCCCTCGCCGAAGAACTCCTGCGGGACATCGCCCAGGTCGTCCTGGATGTAGACGTCGTCGCCGGCGCCTCCGGTCATCGTGTCCTGCCCGACGCCGCCGTCGAGCGTGTCATTGCCGTTGCCGCCGAACAGGATGTCGTTGCCGCCCGCGCCGAGCAGCCGGTCATTCCCGTCGAGACCCTGGATGAGATCGCGCATGCTCGTGCCGCCGATGGTCTCGTCGGTGGCGTCGCCGGTGATCTGGCGCGAATAGTCGTAGCGGCCGCCGCGGATCGCCGAGCCCGAGCCATCCCCGGCACTGCTTTCCCAGACGATGGCCAGACTGCCATCTCCCACCGCGGCCAGGCTGACATGACGCTCGTCGGCCGCGGTGTTGGCGACGAAGGTGGGAGCGTCGCTCAGCGGCGAGCCGGAGATGTCGTAACTGCGTGTTGCGATGTCATCGCCGGTATTCACGTTGTTCTGGGTCCAGGCGATGGAGAATGTGCCGTTCTCATGCGCCACGACATCGGGGTCGATGTCGCTCACGCCGTTGTTGCTGACGCGCAGCAGCGCGCCGCCACCGGGTGCGGCGTCGGAGCCGTTGGAATTGAACAGCGCCGCCGTGATCTCCTGCGTGCCGTTCCAGCCGGTGTCGCTGTAGACGATGACGAATTTGCCGTCCGGCAGCGCCGCCACATGCGGCCGGCCGTTCACGCCCAGGCTGTCGAAATCCAGCCGCTCCACCGGAGTCCCGCCGTTCATCACCACCGACCCATCGGCCCCGAACAAGCGAAACGAGATGGAGTTCGTGACCGAATCACGCCAGGTCGCAACGATGTTGCCGCCGGCCAAGGTGGCCAATGCCACGTCGG
>JANYFG010000064.1 GCA_025362815.1 Rhodospirillales bacterium | reverse complement strand
GCTGTCGCAAGGCCTGATGCCGGACGACGCCACCGTCTATGTCTGCGCCCAGGACCGCGGGGATGACGCCCACCCCATCGATGGCCCCGAGCGCCTTCTAATCCTCACCAACGCGCCGGCCACCGGCGACATAACCGACTTCAGTGCGGCGGAGATCGCATCATGCGAGACCAGAACATTCGAACGACTGCAACGCTGCGGGCTGGCGGTGGACCGCACGGCGGCGAATACGGTGGTGACGACGCCGAGCCAATGGAATCGCCTGTTCCCGGCGACGGGCGGCGCGCTCTACGGCCAGGCGACCCATGGCGCGATGGCCCCGTTCAGGCGTCCGGCATCCCGCAGCCGCATTCCGGGACTGATATTGGCGGGGGGCAGCGCGCATCCGGGGCCGGGGGTTCCGATGGCGGCGATGTCGGGCCGGCTGGCGGCGGCCACGGTGCTGGCGCGCCTGACCCGTTCCTAGCCACCGGCGGCTTTGCCCGTGCCGTGCCGATGGATGGCTACGCCTGGTGGTATGTGGACGCGCTGAGCGACTGCGGCCGCTACGGATTCACGGTCATCGCCTTCATCGGCAGCGTGTTCTCCCCCTATTACGCCCGCGCCCGTAGGCAAGGGCCCGCCGATCCCCACGCCCATTGCGCGCTGAACGTGGCGCTTTACGGCGATGTGAAACGCTGGGCCATGACCGAGCGCGGCGCCGGCGATCTCAGCATCGCGCCGGCGCATCTGGCGATCGGGCCGAGCGCCCTCGCGTGGGATGGCGAAACGCTCGAAATCCGCATCCACGAACGCTGCATGCCCGATTTCCGACGTCTCGCCGGCACCATCCGGGTGCGCCCGCCCGGCCTGATCGACCACGAGGTGTTGCTCGACACCGCGGGCCGGCATCGCTGGCGGCCGTTGGCGCCCAAGGCGCAGGTCGAGGTCGATCTCGAAAGCCCCCGCCTGCGCTGGACGGGCACCGCCTATATCGACAGCAACAGCGGCAGCGAGCCCCTGGAAGAGGGTTTCAGCACGTGGTCCTGGTCGCGCACCGCCCACGGGGGCGACGTGATGGTGCTGTACGACGCCACAAGGCGCGACGGCACCACCCTCGAAGTCGCCCGGATCTTCGGCCCGGACGGCATCCGGGATGTGCCGTCCCCGCCCAGACATTATTTGAAATCAGGACTTTGGGGCATGAAACGCCCCACGCGAGCCGACCACGGATCCGCTCCTTCCATCGTGCGTCGCCTGGAGGACGCGCCGTTCTACACGCGCTCGGAAATCCGCACCGTGCTGCTGGGCCAGCCCGCGCACGGCGTGCATGAGAGCCTGGATCTCGACCGCTTCTCCCGTCGCTGGGTGCAGGCCCTGCTGCCGTTCCGCATGCCGCGTATCGCCCGTTGAACGGCGCGCTGTACCGGCCCCCGGCCCCCACCCCCCGCACGCCGGTGCGCGGCCTGATCCGCGCGATGCTGTCGGGTGAGCGCGACCTGCTCAGCCTGCTGCCCGATATCGCCTACTCCACCCGCGTGGGCGCGCTCGGCCAATCCCGCCGTGGCATCGTCATCGTGAACGACCCCGCTGTGGTCACGCAGGTGCTGATCGATGCCGAGCAGGTGTTTCCCAAGAACGACCTTCTGGTGGGCGCGCTCGAAGCCGTCGTCGGCAATTCCATGTTCGTCTCCTCCGGCGCCACCTGGCGACGCCAGCGACGGATGATCGAGCCGGCCTTCTCGCATATGCGTATCAACCGCGCCTTCGATGCCATGCAGGCGGGGGTAGAGGCCTACGAGGCGACGCTGGATCGCCGTTCGGCCACCGGCGAGACCTTCTCGCTCGACGCCGCGATGAGCGAGCTCACGGCAGACATCATCTGTCGGACCATCTTCACCCAGTCGCTCGCCTCCCACACCGCGCGCGAGGTGTTCACCGCGTTCGGCCAGTTCGAACGCAGCGTCGCCAACACCGAGATCAGACGCCTCCTGTTCGGCAAACCCTTTGCAAAAATACCGCAAAGTCAGGCGGTTATATCGGCCTGCGCGCAGATCCGCCGCCATGTCGGCGACCTCCTTGACCCGCGCCTCGCACCCGACGCCGAAGCGATCGACGACATCGTGGGCGCCGTCATCGCCGCCCGAGACACCGACACCGGGGCATCCTTCACGCGCGAGGAGCTGATCGACCAGATCGGCGTGTTCTTCCTCGCCGGGCACGAGACGACCGCCAGCGTTCTTACCTGGATCTTTTTTATCCTCTCGCAGCATCCCGCCACGGCCGAACGCATGCGCGCCGAAATCGCGGCGGTGGCCAGCGAAGGCGAGATCCTGCTCGAACACACCAAGCAACTCGCCTTCGTCCGCAACGTCTTTCGCGAGGCGATGCGGCTGTATCCCCCCATCACCTTCATCCCCCGCGTCGCCATACGCGCGACCACGCTGGCCGGACAGAAACTGAAACGCGGCACGATGGTAATGATCGCGCCCTGGACGATCCATCGCAGCTCGCTCAACTGGCCCGATCCGGACCGCTTCGATCCGGACCGTTTCACGCGTGAAAGCGAGATCCCGCCCGGCGCCTATATCCCGTTCGGCATGGGTCCGCGTGTCTGCGTCGGTGCCGCGTTCGCCACCATCGAAAGCATCTACATCCTCGCTTGCCTCGTCAGACGCTACGATTTCACGCCCACCGCGCCCGAGGCGGTGCGGCCCGTGGCGCGGCTGACCACCAAACCGTTCAGCGAGATAGTCTGCCGGGTGCGGCCGTGGCGCGCGGGCTGAGCCGTCTGAAATGATAGAGGATGAGGCTCACCCCGATCACGATGGGAACGGCCCATAGCGCGAGGTTGAAGGCGTGGGCGGGCATCAACCGTGCCAGCCCGAAGGTCATGAACGCGGTGTAGACCGAGATCCCCGACCCCACGAGCGCCTTCAGATGTTCCTTCAGATACGCCAGCGGGGCAGGGCGATCCGCATAGATAAACCACAGATTGGTGCCGCCTGAGGCCACGCCCACGATGGCGATCCCCATCATCAAAGGCTGGCCGGTCAACAAGCCCTGTGCCGCGCAGTTCAGCGCCGCCACGATCGCCGCCACTTGAAGCGCCACCGGAAAGGCCGCCCGGTTGGCGCGGTGATCGCGCTTGTTTCGAATGGTCATCCGCCCATGCCACACCAGGCTGAGCGTCAGGATCGCCAGATAAAGCATCATCCAGCCGAACAGCCCGCGCACCATCACCGCGTCGGCGAGATCGGGATGGGTGCCGCGCGGATCATACAGCGTGCACAGGCTCATCCCCACGGCGGCCGCGCCCGTGACCAGGATGCAGCGCGCATAGATGTCGCCGATACGCCGATGCGTGGCACCACCCTTGCGGCCGATCACCGGCACCCAGAACAGCACCAACCCCACCGCGCCCGTCGCGATATGGGCCACGACGAAACCATGAAAAACCCACCACATGGATCGCGCCCCGCTTTTCCCATACCGCCTGCCCGCGGAGTGGCGCCGATTGTACCGCCAACCCCACCGCGCCCGCCAGGGCCTTCCCGGCGTGCCTCTCCCCCAAAGCGAGCGGAATCCAGGCATGTTGCACTGCGTTATGGATCGCTTGCAGGAGGAATCCGACTGAACTATACCGTTCAGTTCAGTTCAGTTATGTCATGGGGTCAGCAGGATGGACGGTTCGCAGAAAGTAGAGGTGTCGGGCCACTACAACCGCAAAACCAGTCAGCAGCACGAGACCGCGCCGAAAACCAGGCCCGAGCCTGAGCCCGCGCCAGAGCCGAAGAAGCCGGCATCCGGCGGCCGCAAATGGCTGCTCATCGTCATCGGCGTGCTCGTTCTGATCGGCCTGATCGTGGCCGGCACCCTTTACTGGGTGGAAGCGCGTCGCTTCGTCAGCACCGACGACGCCTTCATCGACGGCCACAACGCCGTGATCGCGCCGCAGATCGCCGGCCGCGTGATGAAGGTGACGATCGAGGACAACCAGATGGTGGAAGCCAACCAGCTTCTCGTGGTGCTGGATGGGCGGGACTACCAGGTGAAACTGGACCAGGCCATCACCCAAAAGGCGCAGAACGTGGCGCAGGTGGACCAGGCCCGCGCGCAGGCCCTCCTGCAACAGGCTCAGATCGACCAGAGCGCCGCGCAGATCCGCGTCAGCGAGGCCGAACTCGTGCAGGCGCAGCAGGATTACAACCGCTTCCGCGCCATCGACCCCAAGGCCATCACCCGCCAGCAGCTCGACAACGCGCAGGCCACCCTGCGCACAACCCAGGCGAAGATGGACGCCAACCGCGCCGCCCTGGCCGGCGCACAGGCGCAGCTGGTGGGCCAGAAGGCGCAGATCGCCAGCGCCGAAGCGGCCGTTTCAGGCGCGGACGTGGCCATCCGCAACGCCGAGCTGCAGCTGTCATACGCCGAAATCCGTGCCCCCGAGGCCGGGCGCGTCACCCGGCGCACCGTGGAAGCCGGCAACTACGTCACCCCCGGTCAGATGATGCTGGGCCTTGTCCGCCCGGGCATGTGGGTGACGGCCAATTTCAAGGAAACCCAGCTGGCCCGCATGCAGGTGGGCCAGGCCGTCGACGTGTCGGTCGACGCGCTCCCGGACAAGGTGTTTCACGGCCACATTGAGAGTTTCCAGGCCGGCTCAGGTTCCGTCTTCTCGGCGCTGCCGGCGGAGAACGCCACGGGCAACTACGTGAAGGTGGTGCAGCGCATCCCCGTCAAGATCGTGCTCGACGACGCCCGTGATCCCAAGCTGTCGCTCGGCATGTCCGTTTCGCCCAGCGTCACGGTCCGGCCGTGAGCGCCGGCCAAGGGCGCGCGAAGGCTTCGGGCCCCAGGATGGCAGGCGGGATGGCAGGCGAGACGGCAGGCGAGATGAAGGCGGATTGGCGCGCCAAGCCGTTGCCACGCTCCGCCGCGGGCAACTACAATCCGTGGCTGATCGCGGTGATCGTCTCCATCGCCACCTTCATGGAGGTGCTGGACACCACCATCGCAAACGTCTCGCTGCGGCACATCGCGGGCTCGCTGGGGGCCGGGCAGGACGAAAGCACCTACATCCTCACCAGCTATCTGGTCTCCAACGCCATCATCCTGCCGATTTCAGGCTGGCTGGCCAACGTGATCGGCCGCAAGCGGTTCTACATGGGCTGCGTGGCGCTGTTCACCTTCGCCTCGGTGATGTGCGGGCTCTCCACCTCGCTCGGCATGATGCTGTTCTTCCGCGTGCTGCAAGGCATCGGCGGCGGCGGCCTGGCGCCGGTGGAACAATCCATCTTCGCCGACACCTTCCCGCCGGAAAAACGCGCCATCGCCTTTGCGTTGTATGGTTTCACCGTCATCACCGCGCCCGCCATCGGCCCGGTGCTGGGTGGGCTGATCACCGATAATTTCTCGTGGCACTGGGTGTTCTTCATCAACCTGCCCGTGGGGCTGCTGTCGCTGGTGCTGGTGTCGATCTTCGTGTCCGACAGCGAAACCACGAAGAAGGAGCGTCGCACCCTGCTCGATCGTGGCTTGAAGATCGACTATGTCGGCTTCTTGCTCGTGCTCATGGGCTTCGGCACGCTGCAGATCGTGCTCGACCGGTTCGAACGCGACGACGGGTTCAGCTCGCCGTTCATTCTGGGGCTGGCGCTGATCTGCGGCATCTCCCTGATCACCCTGGTCATCTGGGAGCTGACCCACCCGCAGCCGGTGATGAACCTTCGCCTGCTGAAGAACCGCGGCTTTGCAATCAGCAACGTGGTGCTGTTCTTCTTCGGCTTCATCATCATTTCCACCACCCAGCTCACCCCGCAGCTGACGCAGGAGCTGATGGGCTACGACGCCACCACCGCCGGCCTCACCTTGGGCGTGGGCGGCATCATCACACTGTTCATCATGCCGATGTCCGGCATTCTCACGGGCAAGATGCAGCCGAAATTCCTGGTGTTCGTGGCGCTGCTCGGCATCGCCTATGCGCTGCATTACGCGTCCGGACTCAACCTCGACGCGTCCTTCGGGTATTTTTCGTTCTCACGCGGTTTGTTGGTGATGTGGCTGCCGCTGATCTTCATCCCGCTCTCCGCGGTGCAGTTCATCGGCGTGCCGCCCGACAAGAACAACGATGCCTCGGCCCTGCTCAACCTCATGCGCAACATCGGCGGCAGCGTCGGCGTGTCGGTCGCCACCACGCAGCTGGCGTGGCGTTCGCAGTTCCATCACGAGCGCCTGGCCGAGCACATTACGGCAGCGAATGCGCCGCATACCGCAACCGGGCTGGCATCGCTCGCCCACCAGGTGGTCGTCCAGGCCAGTATCCTGAGCTATCTCGACGTGTTCACCATCCTCAGCGTGGTGACCCTCGTCATCGCGCCGCTCGCATTGTTCTTACCCAAGGCGCCCAAGGGCGCATCTGCAGGGGCGCACTGATGCGAAACCTCCTTTTGCTCACGGTCTTTTTGGTGCCCGCCTGCACCATGGGGCCGAATTTCTCCTCCGTGGTGCCGGATCTTCCCGCGAGCTGGACAGGCCGAACCCCACCGGCCACCACCCTCGCGCGCAGCCGCCCGGTGCCCGAGCCCGTGGACCCGCAATGGTGGTCGGTCTTCGGCGACCCCACGCTGACGGCGCTGGCCGGGCGCGTGGCTGCGGAAAACCTCGACGTGCAGGTGGCCGCCATCCGCCTCGCGGAAAGCCGGGCCCAGCGCGGCGTTGCGGCGTCGTCGCTGTTTCCTTCCGTCACCGGCAACGCGTCCTACACGCGTGAGCAGCAAAGCAAGAACGGGGTCAGCTCGCTGTTCGGCGGCGGGTCGGCCGCCACGCAGTCGAACGGCCTCGGCGGTCGCACCGCAGGCGTGCCCAGCCAGGGCGCCGGCCGCGGCACCGAACCGTTCGACCTTTTTCAATACGGCGCCGATGCCGCGTGGGAGCTGGACCTGTGGGGCAGGGTGCGCCGCTCCGTGGAAAGCGCCGATGCCGCCGTCACGCAATCCGCCGAAACCCAACGCGACGTTCTGGTGTCGATGGTGGCCGAGCTCGCGCGCGCCTACGTCAATCTGCGCGGCGTGCAGGACAGCCTGCGCATCACGCGCGAAAACCTCGGCACCACGCGAGAGACGGCGCAGCTGTCCCGTATCCGCAGCCAGGGGGGCCTCGCCACCGATCTCGACGTCGCCTCCGCCGATGCGCAGGTGGCGCAGACCGAGTCGGAGATACCGCCGCTGGAACAGCAGGAGGCCGCGATGATCAACGCGATCGGCTTCCTGCTCGGCCAGGCCCCGGGCACGATGGCAGAGCTGCGCGTGGCCCAGCCACCGCCTTTGGCGCTGGTGCGGGTGCCGGTGGGCCTGCCGTCCGAACTGGCACGCAGGCGCCCGGATATCCGTGAGGCGGATGCGAAACTGCACGCCGCCACCGCCGATATCGGCACCGCTGAAGCCGATTTCTACCCGCGCGTGACGCTCTCGGGCAGCTTCGCCTTCCAGGCGCTGCAATTCAAAAGCCTCGGCGATTTCGCGTCACGCACCTATGGCCTGGGCCCCAGCATCTCCATTCCGATCTTCGATGGCGGCAAACTGCGCAGCACCCTCGAACTGCGCAAACTGCAACAGCGCGAGGCAGCGATCGGCTTTCAGCGCACGGTGCTGCAGGCCTGGCGCGAGATCGACGACGCCATGCAGGCCTACGACGCCGAGCAACGCCGCGCCGAACGCATCGCCGTGCAGGTCTCAAGCGCCCGCCGCGCCCTCGGTCTCGCCCGGTCACGCTACACCCAAGGTCTGTCCGACTATCTCGAGGTGCTGACGGCCCAGCGCAATCTGCTGCAGGCACAAAGCAGCCTGGCTACCAGCAACGCCACCACCAACGCCAACCTCGTCATGCTCTACCGCGCGCTGGGAGGTGGCTGGGAGCAGGCGCTGCCCTTGGAGACCGCGCCCTCGAAGAGCTAATTCTTCTCCAAGCCCTGCAATGTGGCTGCCAGCGGTGCGTGATTCAGAAGCGCCATGAGGCCGATCCCGCCGATGACATTGCCGATCAGGGTGGGGGCCAGGAAGTGGAACAGGAACGCGTCGATCGTGCCGTTGCCGGAAAACACGAGATAGGCGGCGTCCATGGTGCCCGCCACCGTGTGTGAAAAGCGGCCGAGCGCGACGATGTAGGTGATAAATATCACCACGAACATCCGGGCCGACCGCGCGCTGGGCAAAATCCAAACCATCGTGGCGATCAGCCAGCCGGCCAGGATGGCACGCACCAAGGTGGGCCAGAACGCCCCGCCGACCGCTTCCTGGCCGGTCTCCACCAGCGACCGCGTGACGTCTTCGCTGAACAGCCCCGGCATGGCCAGAAGCAGCGCGAACAGCAGCGCGCCGGCGAGGTTCGCGCTCAGGACGATCGCCCAGAACCGCAGCACGGCGCGAAACGTGCCCCAATCCCTGCGGATCAGCCAGGGCAGCACCGCTGTCACGGTGGTTTCCGTGAAAAGCTGCTGGCGCCCGAGAATGACGATCAGGAACCCCGTGCTGTAGCCGAAACTGTCAATAATCCGCCGATACGGCGCATCCGGCAGCCCGCTTCGTATGAGAACCAGCGCCAGGAACGAAAAACCCATCGACAACCCGGCCGCGAACCCCGACCACGCCAGGGCGGAGAAGCTGCGTTTCAGCCCTTCCTCGCCCTCCTCGCGCACCAGCTCGTGGATCCCAGCGCGCGTGGCGCCGTGTGTTCAGCGGCGAGCTTTTGCTCGCTATGGTCCAGATGCGGCGATTCAGAGCCGGCTTTCTCTCCCGTCGCCTCGTCCTGCGTCACTTTGCACCGGCGGGTTTGCCGCGTGCCGGCAGGTCCCGCTGGGCGATCGCCGTGAATGCCAGCATCGAGAAGCGCTGCAGCTGCTGAATGCGCGCCGTCTCCGGCTGCTGCGTCTGATGCATCACAATCGGGCAATACGCGGATGTCAGGCCGTTGATCAGATCCGCCTGCGGCACGGCCGGATCCGCCGCCTTCACCTTCGGAACAACCGCCACCAATGTCTCCAGCGTGTTCCCGGCATCAACCTGGGCCAGCATCGGCGCCACCCCCGCACGCTCGATCGCCGCCGCCACGGCCGGCGGCACCGGCGCGCAGCCGCCACGGCCGGACAACATGCTGTCCGTCGTCTTGTCCAACTCCGACACCATGCCCGGCGTGGCGTTGGACGGTGCTACATTGCCCCAGGACGTGCGCACGTAGTTGGCGATCTCCGCCGTATCGGAAGGCGACAGCCCATAGCCCAGCGCCGGCATCGGCGCGTAGGGACCCATGGCGGGCAGACCGTTCTGGATCGCGCGGATCACCCCGTCGGGCCCACCGGCATTCACCACGCCGTTGCCGGCAAGCGGCGGTATGGCGCCCTGCAGACCACGCCCATCTTCCTGGTGGCAAAAGCCGCAATTGGTGAGATAGGCCACCGCGCCCACATTCTTGTTGGCGGCCGATCCGTCGTTCTGCTTGGCGCTGAACAGCGCCTGCGGCTTTACCGACTTCAGATACGCGGCCATGGCGTGAACGTCGTCGTCCGACAGTTTGCTGAGGCTGCTATGCACCACCTCGGCCATCGGG
>JANYFG010000061.1 GCA_025362815.1 Rhodospirillales bacterium | reverse complement strand
CCCGCGCTGTCGCCACGGGCGGGCCCGCGCTGTCGCCACGGGCGGGCCCGCGGTTTCGCCACGGGCGGGCCCGCGCTGTCGCCGCGGGCGGTGTTGCGGTGTTTCCAAATCCCGACGACTTCGCCTAGGCTGGCGGCAACGGGCGACAAGCCCTAAAAATACCGGGAGGCAGCCAGCCATATGGCGCAGGTTTCAATTCGCGACGTCCGCAAGGCTTTCGGCACCACCCAGATTCTCCACGGCGTGAATGTGGAAGTGGCGGACGGCGAATTCGTCATTCTCGTGGGCCCCTCCGGCTGCGGCAAATCCACGCTGCTGCGGATGATCGCGGGGCTGGAAAACATCAAAAGCGGCGAAATCTCCATCGGCGGACGCGTGGTCAACAACGTGCCCCCCAAAGAGCGCGACATCGCCATGGTGTTCCAGAACTATGCGCTCTACCCGCATATGACGGTGGGCGAGAACATGGCCTTCTCGTTGACGCTCGTGAAGGCGCCCAAAGACGTCATCAGGCAGAAAGTGGGCCGCGCCGCCGATATTCTGGGTCTGGACAAGTTGCTGGACCGCTATCCCCGCCAGCTCTCGGGCGGCCAGCGCCAGCGCGTGGCGATGGGCCGCGCCATCGTGCGCGACCCGCAGGTGTTTCTGTTCGACGAGCCGCTCTCCAACCTCGATGCCAAGTTGCGTGTCCAGATGCGTGGCGAGATCAAGGACCTGCACCAGCGCCTTGGCACCACCACCGTCTATGTCACGCACGACCAGATCGAGGCGATGACCATGGCCGACAAGATCGTGGTGATGCAGGGTGGCCACGTGGAACAGATCGGCGCACCGCTTGATCTGTACGATCGCCCGAACAACATCTTCGTGGCCGGCTTCATAGGCTCGCCGGCGATGAATTTCCTGCCCGGCCATATCGGGAACAACGCGTTTCGTGTGGGAAATCTTTCGCTGCCCTTGCCGAACACGCGCGGCGTGGAGGACGGCAAGCCCGTCACCTACGGCATTCGCCCCGAGCATTGGATGCTCGATGCCCAGGGCGTGCCCGCCACCGTGCGCCTGGTGGAGCCGACGGGCTCGGAAACCCAGGTGGTGGCCGAGATCGAGGGGCACCGCGTGGTCTGCGCCTTCCGCGAGCGTGTGCTGCAGCGCCCAGGCGAGATCCTGCACATCACGCCGGACCCCGCCAGCGCGCATCTGTTCGACGCCACCAGCGGCAAGCGGCTGGCCTGATGGACGCCGTGAACTGGGTGGCCCCCAAACAAACGCCCAATCTCGTCGCGCGCCTGTTCGACAACAAATCGTTCCTGGTGTTCATCTGCCTGCTGCCGGCGCTCGGCCTGCTTGGCGTGTTCCTCACCTATCCGTTGGGTCTGGGCATCTGGCTGTCGTTCACCGACACCAAACTCGGCAGCCCCGGCATCTGGGTGGGGCTTGAGAACTTCCAGTATCTGCTGGAAGACCGGGTGTTCCTGAACGCGGTGTGGTGGACCATCTTCTACACTGCCGCCGCCACGGTGTTGAAGTTCGCGTTGGGGTTGTGGCTGGCGCTGCTGCTCAATCATAACGTTCCGCTGAAATCTCTACTGCGCGCCATCATCCTGGTGCCGTGGATTACGCCCACCGTGCTGTCGGCGATCGCGTTCTGGTGGATCTACGATCCGCAGTTCAGCATCATCTCGTACGTGCTGAAGGATCGGCTGCACCTCATCAGCGAGAATATCGACTTTTTGGGAACGCCCTGGCATGCCCGCTGGTCGCTGATTTTCGCCAATGTGTGGCGTGGCATTCCGTTCGTCGCCATCTCGCTGCTGGCGGGGCTGCAGACGATCTCCCCCTCGCTGTATGAGGCGGCGATGCTGGACGGTGCGAGTGCGTGGCAGCGTTTCCGGCGGGTGACGGTGCCGTTGCTGATGCCCATTCTGGCGGTGGTGCTCACCTTCTCGGTGCTGTTCACGTTCGCCGATTTCCAGCTGGTCTATGCCATCACGCGCGGTGGGCCCATCAATTCGACGCATCTGATGGCGACGCTGGCGTTCCAACGCGCCATACCCGGCGCGGCGCTGGGCGAGGGTGCGGCCATCGCGGTGTCGATGATCCCGTTCCTGCTGTTGGCGACGCTGTTCAGTTATTTCGCCATCGGCCAACGCAAGTGGCAGCAGGGGTCCGACAATGACTGATCCGAAAACCCCCGATCTCGTCGAGGCCGATGGCGCCGTGATGGCGTGGGAAAGCCGCACAAACCGTATGGTGACGGTGTATGTGCCGTTGTTGCTGTTCGTGTTGGTGCTGCTGTTTCCGTTCTACTGGATGGCGATCACCTCGTTCAAACCGAACAACGAGCTGCTGGATTATCAGAACAACAATCCGTTCTGGATCAATTCGCCCACGCTGGACAACATTCGAGAGCTGCTCTTCAACACCTCGTATCCGCGCTGGCTGGTCATCACCATGTCGGTCTCGGTGGGCGCCACCGCCATTTCGCTTTTTTCGAGCGTGCTGGCGGCCTACGCCATCCAGCGGCTGCGGTTCCGCGGCTCGAAATGGGTGGGATTGGGCATCTATCTCGCGTATCTCGTGCCGCCGTCGATCCTGTTCATTCCATTGGCCGACGTGGTCTATGAATTCGGCCTGTTCGACAGCCCCTGGGCGCTGGTGCTGACATATCCCACCTTTCTGATCCCGTTCTGCACCTGGCTGCTGATCGGCTACTTCAAATCCATTCCCTACGAGCTCGAGGAATGCGCGCTGATCGACGGGGCTTCCCGCCTGCAGATCCTGCGCCGCATCACGCTGCCGCTGGCGGTGCCGGGGCTGATCTCGGCGGGCATCTTTGCCTTCACCCTGTCGTGGAACGAGTTCATCTACGCGCTGGCCTTCATCTCCTCGTCGGAGAACAAGACCGTGCCGGTGGCGATCCTGACGGAGCTCGTGCAGGGCGATGCCTATCACTGGGGTGCTTTGATGGCCGGCGCCCTGCTGGGCTCGCTGCCGGTGGCCATCTTCTATTCGTTCTTCGTCGATTACTACGTGTCGTCGATGACCGGAGCCGTCAAAGAGTAGCGTTGCTGTCTGAAGCGCCAGTCAAAGGGCGCCACAAACACCAAAGGGGGTTTTCGTGCTGATCATCAATCGTCGTGCCGTGCTTGCCGGGGGCGCCGCCGTTATCGGCAGCGGCCTGATGCCCAACTTCGCCATGTCCGCCATCCCGACCGCCGCCGCCACGCCACCGAAGCTTCCCATCGAGAGCGGCGCCACGTTGCGCATTCTGCGTCCGGGCAAGATGGTCGACGCCGACGAGGTGATCTTCCGCGAGAACGTGGCCAAGTTCACCGCCGAGACCAAGATCCCCACCCGCGTCGACTTCGTGGGCTGGGAAGATCTGCGCCCGCAGGTGGCCATCGCCGCCAACACCGGCGCCGGCCCCGATGTGGTTCTGGCCTGGCCCGATGACCCGCATCTGTTCGCCGACAAGCTGGTGGAGATGAGCGACGTTGCTGAATATCTCGGCAAGAAATACGGCGGCTGGCACACGCTCGCCGAGCGCTACGGCAAGAAGTTCGGCACGAACAACTGGATCTCGATCCCGATGGGCGGCTCCGGCGGACCGGCCGTTTATCGCAAGTCCTGGGTGAAGGAAGCAGGCTTCGACGCCATCCCGAAGGATCACGCGAACTTTCTGAAATTGTGCCAGGCGCTGAAGAAGAACGGCCATCCCGCCGGCTTCGCGCTGGGTAACGCCGTGGGCGATGCCAACGCGTATTGTCATTGGCTGCTGTGGTCGCATGGCGGGTTTGTTTCCGATGAGGAGAACAAGGTCGCCATCAACTCCAAGGCCACGATCGACGCGTTGAAATACGCCAAGGAACTCTACCCGAGCTTCATTCCCGGCACGCTCGCCTGGCAGGACCCCAGCAACAACAAGGCCTTCATCGGCGGCGAAATCGGCCTGACCCAGAACGGCGTGTCGATCTACTACGCGTTGAAGAACAACCCGGCCGCCGCCGAGATGGCCGCCGATACCGACCACGCGCCGATGCCGTTCGGGCTGATCGACAAACGTCCGGAGACGGCGTTGATCATGAACGCCATGGTGTTCAAGCACACCAAGTTCCCGAATGCGTCGAAGGAATTCCTGCGCTTCATGATGGAGCAGGAACAATACGACAAGTGGATGACCGGCTGCCTTGGCTACTGGGCGCCGTCGCTGAAGGCGTATGCCCAAGCCGATGTCTGGAAGTCCGATCCCAAGCTGTTGGCCTATCGCGACGCCTGCGACACGCCTTTCTACAATGGCTACAAGGGCCCGATCAGCCAGTCCTCGGGTGCCGCCACCGCCGATTACGTGAACGTGCAGATGTTCGCCGCCGTCAGCAGCGGGCAGGCGACACCGGAAGATGCGGTGAAGGAAGCCGAGCGCCGGCTGAAGCGTTTCTACCGCTAGACTTCCACAACCCCGGCGCTTCGGTGCCGGGGTTTTCTTTTGCCTGGACAGGAGCCCGTGGTGGCCAAATTCAAAATTCTGACACCGGCCGGAGCCAGCTTCACCACCGCCGGCGGCGGTTATGACTACGAGATGGAGGCCTTGGCCGCGATCGACGCCGAGATCGTCGAGGCGCCCGCCAACGAGGCGGATTTCGCGCAGGCCGCCCGGGATGCGGACGCCATCTATGGCAAGGGTATCAGCATCACCGCTGCGATCATCAACGGGCTGACCCGCTGCAAGGTGATCGCGCTCGGAAGCGTGGGCGTGGACAGCGTGGATATCGCCGCCGCCACCGCGCGCGGCATTCCCGTCACCAACGTGCCGGACACGTTCATCGAGGAAGTGGCGGACCACGCCATGACCTTGCTGCTGGGCGGCTTTCGTCGCCTGGTGGAGCAGGACCGCCTGGTGCGCACCGGGCGCTGGCGCGAGGGGCGGCCGCAGCTGCTGCAGTTTCCGCGCCTGATGGGCCAGACGCTGGGGTTCATCGCGTTTGGCCATGTGGCCCGCGCCACCGCCTTGCGCGCACGCCCCTTCGGTCTGCGCATGTTGGGCTACGACCCCTACATCGAAGAACTCGTGATGCCGCCGTATGGGGTGGAGCCGGCCACCTTCGAGGAGGTTCTGCGCAACTCGGATTTCGTCTCCATGCACGCCCCGGCCACGCCAGAGGCCGCCGGGATGTTGACCGAGGCGCATTTCAGGATGATGAAAAAGACCGCGATCTTCATCAACACCGGCCGCGGCACCACGGTGGACGAAGCAGCCCTCATCACCGCCTTGCAGCAGGGCTGGATCGCCGGCGCCGCGCTCGACGTTCTCGAAACCGAGCCGCCGCGTCAGGACAACCCGCTGCTGTCGATGGACAACGTGATCCTGACCTCGCACGTGGCATCTGCCTCGTCGCGTTTTGATCCTGCGCGCAAGCGACGTGTGGGGCAGGAACTGGCGCTGGCGCTCACGGGAAGGTGGCCGATGAGCTGCGTGAACCCAGCGGTTGTTTCGGGCCTGCAGGCACGCCGCTGGCAGCCGGTTTCCATGGAGCGCGGCCCGAACAGCTGAATGGTTCGACGGACCGATCCGGAACCTTTGGCCGGACGGAGCGTATGAGGGGGTCGGTTGGCGCGAGCCAATCCCGATCTCACCTCCGAAGGATCGCCCATGACCTGCATTCTGGCTGCTTCGATGCGGCCATATCGGCGGGTCTGCCTCGCTTTCGCGCTGGCGCCGCTGCTTTCTCCGATCGGGTCCGCCGCCGCACAGGACGGCGTGCGGGTGGACCCCGGCCCGATCTGGACGGCCCGGACGGAGAACGACAAGTTCTCCACCGTGCCGGGCGGCACCGATCGCTATTACACCGCGGGCAACCAGGTGGCCTACACCTCGTCGCCCAACGGGGTTCCCCAGGCGGTCTCCGACCTGGGGCGCTATATCTTCGGTGGTGGCACATCGTGGCTCGGCGTGTCCGTGGGGCAGCAGATCTACACGCCGCGAGACACGACGCGCATCCGGCCTGATCCGACAGACCGGCCTTATGCCGGCTACCTCGCCGCGACCGTGAGCCTGATCCAGGACGTGCAGGACACCCGCAACGTGGTGGCGATGAGTGTTGGCGTGATCGGCCCTTCCGCCGGCGGACGCCTGGTTCAGAACGGGTTTCACGCCTTGATCAACGACGCGCCCAGCCATGGGTGGAGCGCGCAGCTGAACGACGAGCCAGCGCTACAATTCACCGCCTCACGCACATGGCGCAAGCCGCTCGTCTCGCTGGGTGCGCTGGAAACGGACGTACTTCCCGCCGTGACCTTGGGTGTGGGCACGGTGCGCGACTACGCGCAGGTGGGTGGGCGCTTGCGCCTCGGGCACGGGCTTGACCGCGATTTCGGCCCCGGGCGGCTGACCGACGGCAATAGCGGGCAGGACGCCTATCTGCCCGGCGATGGGCTGGGTTACTACATGTTCGTGGGCGTGAGCGGCCAGGCGATCGCGCGCGATGCGTTCCTTGACGGCAATCTCACCGGCCGTTCGCCGCACGTCGCGCGCCGGTCGCTGATGGCCGATGTGGAGGGCGGGCTGGCGGTGCTGTGGCGCGGCACCCGCCTCAGCTACACGCACACCTGGCAGACCGACGCTTTTAGGGGCCAGAAGGCGGGGCTGTTCAACTTCGGGTCGATCGCGCTGTCGACACGCTTTTGATCGGTGACTATGGCCTGAAATACGTCTCAAGCCGCACCAGTATTTTCAGTCCGGTGGCGCGGTTGCCATGGGATCCACGGATGCTGTGCTGGGCGACCCTGGCGCGTGCTCTCGCCTCGGCGGGATCGAGCAACATGCGTGTGACCTGGGCCACGGCATGGGTGAGGTCCGGTTCCGCCCAGCGCTGCTTTTGCCAGTGTGGGTAATCGTCTTTCGCGACGGGGATCAGTTTGTAGTCGACGGGAAGCCCGTTCGTCGCGTCCAGAAAATCCGTGTTGCCGGACCAGTTCGTGCCCAGCGCCAGCCGCCCGGCCGCCATGGCTTCGCCGAGGCCGCGGCCAAAGCCCTCGCTGCGGTGGAGTGAGACCAGCACGTCGCACGCCGCGATCAGGCTGGTGACGCCGATGGTGTCGAGCGGTTGGTCGATGACATGAAGCGGCATGTCGGCATGGGCCTGTGCGAAGTCGCGCGCCCAGTCTTCGGCACCGGTCTCGCCATGCTTGGCCTTGAGGACGAGTTGGATATCGGCCCGGGGATGGTCGGCGCACAGGCGGGCGGCCAGCTTGAGGGCGGCTTGCGGGTTCTTGCGGCTGGCGTAGGACCCGAGGTCGAAAAAGGTGAGAAGGACAAAGGCACTTTCACGAATCTCGAAATGGCGTCGTGGCAGGATGGGGCCAGGTGCCGGTTCGACGGACTGGCCCACCACATGGCTTTCGACGCCGGCGGCGGCAAGGCTTGTCTGCACGAACCGCGAGAGGGCCCAGACCGCGTCGAAGCGTTTGAGTTTCTTGGCCCAGATGTCGGGGTAGCGCGGCAGCTCCCAGGCGGGCACGATGATGTTGACGCCATCAGCGAAGACGCCGCCGGCCGCTTCGAACGCTGCGATGGCGTTGTCGATCTCGTCGCCATTGATGTGAAAGATGCGTATCCCACCGACAGGCGTGCGAATTTCACGATCGCCGACGATGGCATCGTGCGCGGGGTCTGAGCGCACGGCGTAGCGGAACAGATCGAACACCTTGTGATGCAGATGCAACGACGACATCGCCGTGATGTGGCTGCGCATCTGCTCGCCCATGCCGATGGGCGCCCAGGGATGGCCGATGAGCGTGATGGGTGTTTCGTCGAGCGGCGCTGAAAAGCGGGTCATGCGACGCGCTTGGCTTCAACGGCGGTGCGCAACGCCTCAAGCCAGCGATGGCCGAAGCCGGTATCGGGTTCCAGATGGGCGCCTTCGGCCCATTCGTTCCAGGCGTTGACGAACAGCAACCGTTCGTCTCCCTGATGAAAGCTTCTGATCTGGTCGATCTTTTCTTCGACGTAGACGCAAAAGGCCTCGGGCGTGGCAGCGTCGAAACTGCTGCCATAGGTGGGCTGGCGCGGCGTGTTGTCCCAGCCGGGAAAGACGGTGGGGTAGCGAGAATAGGGCACGGTGTCGCGCACGGTCAGATTGACGACGCTGTCGGGATAGTCGTAGCGAAAGCCCGACCAGTTTTCCTTGAGGACAACCGCTTGGTCCGCACTGGGGGCCGCGTTGCCGTGCGGCGGGAATTCCACGCAGGCATCGAAGCCGAGATCGGCCGGACTCGTGCGCGTGTCGACGGCTTCCATGCTTTCGACATAGGTGAGATGCACGCCGGGAAAACCGGCCGCGGCGAACGCCCTGCGGCATTGCGTGGCAAAGCCCGGCGGATCGGGGATCTTCAGCGGCCGGTACACCAGGAACAGCGGTTTGCCGTCGACCATGATGGCGCGAGGGTCCGATGCCGCTTCCACGGCGTCGGCGATGACGGATGCGATGGTGTCATCGTCATAGAGTTGTTCCAGCAGCATCGCGCGCGCGCCGCCGTCCCAATGGCGCGTCCAGTTCTCGTTGGCCCAGCACAGGCAGAAACCGATATCGATATCGGGGTTGGCCCGCAACGTGGCCAGGGGTCTGTGCAACATGCGCTGTTTGCCGAAGTTGTAGTGATAGACGACAAATCCTTCGACTCCGTAGCGCCGTGCAAGGCGGGCCTGGGCGTGCAGCGTTTCCACCAGGCGCAGATCGTAGAAGCCGAGGTCGGCGGGAAGGTGCGGTTGGTAATGGCCTTCGTAGCTGGGCTGCGCCTTGGCCACGTTGGTCCATTCGGTGAAGCCCGTGCCCCACCACAAATCGTTTTCCGGCGTGGGGTGGAATTGCGGCAAAAAAAACGCAAGAACACGGACTTCGTTTCTTGAACGGATCAGATCGCCCCAACGCTCGAGCAGCATCTGCTGGTTGCGCACGATGCCGCGCAGCTTTCCGGCCTGATTGCCCTGGTTCGTCGAGACGCTGAGATGGTGCACGACCACGGCCTGGTGGATGTAGCGGATGCGATGACCGGCGCTGGTCAGACGCAGGCAGAGATCGGTGTCCTCGCAGTAGGCGGGCTGATAGACCTCGTCGAACAGCGTGGCCCCGACAGCGGATTTTCGCAGCAGCAACGCCGCACCGGAGCAATAGTCGACGTCGCGATCATAGGTGTAGCCGCCTTCATCCGGGTCGGCGAACAGGCCCACCATCAGGCTTTCCCCGTTGGGGCGAACCGTGCATCCGGCCTCTTGCAGGCGACCGTTGGGATACAGCAGTTTGGGGCCCGCCGCGGCAACCCCGGGGTCGGCATCGAGCGCCGCGCAAAGATGCGCGAGGGCGCCGGGCTGGACCTGGGTGTCGTTGTTGAGCAGCAGCACGTAGTTGCCCGAACACCGGGAAAAGGCGGCGTTGCACGAGCGGAGGAATCCCAGATTGCTCGTGTGGCGGACGACGACGATGTTCCTGATGGCGGCGAGCACCGCGTTGTCCGGGTCGCTGGAGGCGTCGTCGGCGATGACGATCTCCATCTGCGCGCCCAAGCCCGATTCCTGCAGCGCCCGCAGGCATTCCACGGTGATCTGGAATTCGTTGAACACCGGTATCAGCACGGACAGCCGGGGCCGAAGCGGCTTTTTGAAGCGCAGCGCGCGGGCGTCGGCCACAGGGTCAGCGCTGTGGAAAAGCACGGGCGGGGTGACCTTGACGTCATCCTTGCGGCGTTGCCTGGCCTGGGCGATGCGCTGGCGCATGTCGCGGTCGGCTGCGATCGAGCCGGCGGCATCGGCTGGAAGCGGTCGTCCCGGGGGCAGGGCCGCGATGGTGACGGACGGCTTGGGGGCGGTGGCCTGACGTCCTTGTGCATTGCCATAGGCGAGGTAGTGCAGAAGCGGCGGCAGGCGGGACGCTTCGACGTCGGCGTAGCGTTTGCTATAAAGCGCGGCGTCGAAATCCGGGCCGGGATTGCGCCCCTCGCGATCGCCGAGGATGGCGAAGTGGCGGGTTGCCAGCAGCGGGTCGGGCGGCACGTCATGGTAAGTGGCAGCATACCAGGCGGGGTCCAGGTAGCGGTTGGGTTTTTGTCCGCTGGCCGCGCCTTGCAGGAGAAAGTGGCGCAGCATGCCGCCGGTGGGGCGTGCGGCGCCGAATTGTGCGGCGTAGTGGGTGAGATCGAAATAGGCGCTGGGATTGGCGAGATCGAAGTCCAGCAGGTCCATCAGCCCGTCGATGTCAGGCGGCGTTCCCAGCACCAGCGGATCGAGGGCGGCGATGGTGCGCAGATCGACCAGCGGGTGCGGCGCGCGCAACTCGGCCAGCCCGGTTTCGAGGAAGTGCAGCAGAGGGTCCTCGTCCGCCGCCAGCACCTCTTGATTGAGGGCGGTATAATAGGCGGCATCGAAGAACGGGGTGACGGTGGGACGCTGCCGCGCGGGGCGGGACAGATACGTCATGACGGCATTGAGTTCGGATCGCGGCCCGCCCGTCTGCTGGCGAAACATGTCTTCGGCGATGAACCGGCTGCACAGCAGACGATGCGCCTGCATCAGTTCGTTCTTCATGAAACGTCACCTTTCGGACAGCCGCAGGTGGCGCCGCCGATCAGCGTGTTATGTGCCATGCGCGTGAGACGAAGAAAAGTGGTGGGCCCCGCGCTCAGTCAGACAGCGCGGCGGCCCACCGCTGCACTTCCGGCCGCATGGCCTCACTTGGGATGCGGCCTTCGGCGGCCCCTGCGCGGACATAATGTTCGGTGGCAGACATGATGTCGCCGCGCCGGATCGCGGCGCCGATGTCTTTGTAGCTGTTGGCGTAGAACGGCTCGTCGACCACCGGCGGGGCTCCGAAGCGGCCTTCGATGAAGCCGCTTTCAATGAAGTGGCGGCGCAGATCGGTGATCTCGCCCTTCTCGTAGGCCGCGGCCACGTCTTCGTTCTCCGCCAGATAAAAATGAGGGTCGAACGGCATCTGGCTGGCCAGCGAATACAGGAGTGTGCGCAACAGCCTTGTGTCGATGGCCACCTTCGAGCGGCTGCGCAGACGTTCCCGGCTGATGTTCATGGATTTCAGCAGCAGGTCGATATGCGGCAGAAACACGGGTGCGGCCGAAGGCGCAGAGGTCATGAACAAGGTCCTGCGATGGTTACATGAAGGTGTAACGATAGTGTCAAACCGTCTCATGCGCCAAGCCGAAACTTAAGGGGGCGGGCACCACGCCGACATTATATTCGCGTTACATCTTTCGACCATAACGTCGATGATCATTAATAAGACATGAAACGACCGTAAAACATGTCATTATTTGAACGTTATGGCCTCCGCCACCTGCCTCCGGTATGAGCCCGGCCGTCGCGCAAGATGCTGGCGAACGGTTCTTAAAGTTCGGGTGGCGGTGTCTCGCACGCCGGTGGCAGGTTTTGGAGCGCGTTGAACTCCGCATCCGTCATCCCTGCCGTATCACGCCCCCACGTCACCCCGGCGCGCACCATGCGGGCCGGCACGCCGCCCACGGCCATGCAGTCGCCCACCTTGTTCTTCACCAAAGACTGGGCGCCGATGATGGAGCCACACCCGATGCGGCTGCAGTTGAGCAGCAGGGCGTTCTGCCCGATCCAGACATGACGCTCGATGATCGTGTCCGCCGGCGGTTTGTTGACGATCTGGCGGCTGTGCATGTCCACCATGGCGTGCATGTCGTGATTGCGGATCCACACGCCCGATGAAATGAGCGCGTCGTCTCCGATCACGGCCATCCGCCCGTCACCCTCGAGCTCCACGCTGCAGCCCACCGCGGTGGCGCCGGCACCCCAGAACAGGATCTGCCCGGCCGAGCGCAGGAAGGCCATCTCGAGGATGATCATGCCGGCGCCGAGCGCGGGGAACAGCACCGTGCTGTCCGGGCCAAGCATGCGAACATGGCCGCGCAGCCCGCCTTCGGACCGCTGGTTGTCGAGCAGCAGCAGGCAGCCGGGGGATTGGCTGGATATATCGAGCCGGCCGATCGGGCGGGTGGGGTCTGTCAGCACGATGGTGACCGGCGCCGGGCCGTGGGTGAAGATGCCCAGGTGTTCGAGCGTGTCTCGGCCGGATTTCAGCAGTTGGCACGGCAGGGCGCCCAGCGTTTCGGGGGTGACGCTGGTGACGCGGGGATGCAGCACCGATGCGAGACGTGCTTCGGTGGCGTCGGACAATCCTGGTATCACGAGATGCTTCGCCTTGCGCTGTTGCCGCTTGCCCCGCCATGGCCGGCGCGGCTTGTGTACAGTGGCCGAACTTCTGGCTGAACCCAAGGCCTGCACGCCCGAACGATTGCCCTTGCCGGGAAGTGCTGCCACTTTGCGCGCACCTGCGGACAACAATACGGGGCGTGCATGCGAATTCTGGTTACCGGCGGGTGCGGCTTCATTGGGTCCGCCGTGGTGCGCCATATGATCCGCCACACGGATCACAGTGTCGTGAACGTCGACAAAATGACCTACGCCGCGTCTGAGGATGCGTTGGAGGAGGCGGCTTCGGACCGAAGGCATCTGTTGGTGCGCGCGGATATCTGCGATCTGCCGGCGATGCGCGAGGTGTTCGCCACGCATCGGCCGGATGCGGTGATGCATCTGGCCGCCGAGACGCATGTGGACCGTTCCATCGACGGGCCCGGCCCGTTCATTCAAAGCAATGTGGTGGGGACCTATACATTGCTCGATGTCGCGCGCGATTACTGGCAGGCTTTGCCGCCGGGTGAGAAAACGGCGTTCCGCTTCCACCATATCTCGACGGACGAAGTGTTCGGCGCGCTCGGCGCCGATGATCCGCCGTTCACCGAAACCACGCCGTACGACCCGCGCAGCCCGTATTCGGCCAGCAAGGCGGCGTCTGATCATCTGGTGCGCGCCTGGCATCACACCTATGGCCTGCCCACGCTGGTGAGCAACACGGCGAACAACTACGGCCTGTGGCAGTTCCCGGAAAAGCTCGTGCCGCTGGTGACGTTGAATGCGCTGGAGGGCAAGACGCTGCCGGTCTACGGCGATGGCTCCAACACGCGCGACTGGCTTTATGTGGACGATCACGCCGCCGCGCTGACCAAGGTGGTGGAGACCGGCGGCGTGGGCGAGACCTACGCCATCAGCGGCCGGCAGCCGCGCACCAACCTCCAGGTGGTGCACGCCATCTGTGCCGCGCTGGACGCCCGCGTGCCCGACCCCGCCGGCCCGCGCAGCCGGCTGATCCGTTTCGTGGCGGATCGGCCCGGTCATGATTTTCGCTACGAGATCGACCCGTCGCGCACCGAGGCGGCGTTGTCCTGGAAGGCGCCGCATGATTTCGAGGCGGGGCTGGCCAAGACGGTGGACTGGTATCTCGCCAACCGCGCCTGGTGGGAAGGCGTGCGCGCGCGCCGGTATTCCGGCGAGCGTCTTGGCACCGAGAAGAAGGTTGCCGCGACGTGAAGGGCATCATCCTCGCCGGCGGCTCCGGCACGCGCCTTCATCCCATGACGCAGGCGACCAGCAAGCAGCTGCTGCCCGTGTATGACAAGCCGATGGTGTATTATCCGCTGTCGGTGCTGATGCTGGCGGGCATTCGCGACATCATGGTGATCTCCACCCCGGCGGACCTGCCGCAGTTCCGCCGTCTGCTCGGCGATGGCGCGCGGCTGGGCGTGCGTTTCACCTATGCCGAGCAGCCCCGGCCCGAGGGCCTGGCGCAGGCGTTCCACATCGCGCGTGGCTGGCTGGCCGGCGAGGCGTGCGCGTTGGCGCTGGGCGACAACATGATCTTCGGCGACCATCTCTCGGCGCAGCTGCAAGAGGCCGCCGCGCGCGAGGATGGCGCCTCGGTGTTCGCCTATCACGTGGCCGACCCCGAGCGGTATGGCGTGGTGACGATGGATGCCCAGGGGCGTGCCGTGGATATCGTGGAAAAGCCGGCGGTGCCTGCTTCCAACTGGGCGGTGATCGGCCTTTATTTCTACGATCGCCACGTGACCGAGATGGCCGCCGCGGTGCAGCCTTCGCCGCGCGGCGAGCTGGAGATCACCGATCTCAACCGCATGTACATGGAGCAGGGCAAGCTGCACGTGCAGAAGCTGGGCCGTGGTTGCGCCTGGCTCGATGCCGGCACGCCGGACAGTCTCATGCAGGCCGGCACCTTCGTGCAGACCATCCAGTCTCGCCAGGGCATGTTGGTGGGCTGCCCGGAGGAGGTGGCGTTTCGGATGGGCTGGATCGACGCGGTGGCCTTGCGCGGCCATGCGCTGGCGTTGGGCAAGACCGAATTGGGGCGCGTGCTGATGCAGCTGGCCGAGGGGCGTCATCTATGAATGTGGAACGTCTGGCCATCCCCGATGTGATGCTGTTCACGCCGCCGCGCTTTCGCGACGAGCGCGGGTTCTTCTTCGAGGCCTACACCGCCTCGAAATTCGCTGCCGCCGGCCTGGATGCGCGGTTCATCCAGGACAATCAGAGCCACTCCCACAAGGGCGTGGTGCGCGGGCTGCACTGCCAGATCGCGCCGCACGTGCAGGGCAAGCTGGTGCGCGTTCTCTCGGGGGCGATCTGGGATGTGGCGGTGGATATCCGCACCGGCTCGCCCACCTACGGTCAGCACGTGTCCGCCGTTCTCAGCGCAGAAAACGGCGCGCAGCTTTGGGTGCCCGGCGGCTTCCTGCACGGATTTTGCGCCCTGCAGGACGGCACGGACGTGCTCTACAAGGTAGACGGCCTCTATGACCGCGCCAGCGAGCGCGGCGTGGTGTGGAACGATCCGGCGCTGGCGCTGCCCTGGCCGCTCGCCCCCGGCGAGGCGATCGTGTCCGACAAGGACCAGGTGTTGCCGCGCCTTGCGGAATGTGACCCGTGGTACACGATGTGAGCGGCCCGATCCCCGCCACCGGCGGCGGCCCTATTCTCGTCACCGGCGGCGCCGGGCAGTTGGCCACGTGCCTGGAACGGGCGGCGGGCGATCTTCCGATCCGCCGCATCGGGCGGCCGGAGCTCGATTTCGACGCGCCTCGTGCCATCCCCGGCCTGCTCGCCGCCATCGCGCCGCGCATGATCATCAACGCCGCCGCCTACACCGCGGTGGACAAGGCCGAGAGCGAGCCGGACGAAGCCGATCGGGCCAACCATCTGGGGCCGAAGCTGCTGGCGGCGTATGCGTGTGCCGCCGGCATCCCGCTCATCCATGTATCGACCGACTACGTGTTCGACGGCACCAAGGGCGCGCCCTATGGGGAGGACGACGCGCCCTGCCCCACGGGCGTTTATGGCGCCACAAAGCTTGCGGGCGAGCGGGCGGTGATGGCGGCCAATCCGCGCAGCATCGTGCTGCGGACGTCGTGGGTGTATTCCGATGTCGGCCGCAATTTCATGCTGACGATGCTCAATGCGGCCAGGCGCATGCCGAAATTGCGGGTGGTTGCCGATCAGATCGGCAACCCCACCAATGCCCACGATCTCGCCCACGCCATCATCAAGATCGCGGCAACGATCACGCGTGAGGGTTGGCGCAGTTCCCATGGCGGCGTATTCCATGCGGCCGGCACAGGCTTCACGAGCTGGCACGGATTCGCCGAAGCGATCTTCCGCCACGCCGCGTCACATGGGGCGCCGGTGCCCGAACTGGAAGCGATCGGCACGGCGGATTGGCCGACACCGGCGCGGCGGCCCGCGGATTCCAGGCTGGATTGTGACCGTCTCGACCGTGTATTCGGTGTACGGCTGCCACCCTGGGAGACGAGTCTCGCCCGCACGATCGATGCGGTTTGCGGCGGGGAGAGCGCTTCTGCGAGGCTGCCGTAACGAGTGCGGGAAGTTGTGATGTCCATTCGACCACAGGACCAGCGCGTTGCGATTTTGCTGTCGACCTTCAACGGCGACCGGTTTTTGCGTGCGCAGTTGGACAGCCTGCTGGACCAGACGCATCAGGATTGGGTTCTATACTGGCGCGATGATGGGTCGTGGGATGGCACGCGGAGTGTCATCGCCGACTTCGCCGCCCGGGCGGGGCAGGGGCGTTGCGTGGAAATTCCCGGCGCGCCCGGCAATATCGGGCCAGCCGCGAGCTTTCACACGTTGCTGCGCGCGGTCTCGGCCGGTCTGGCGCAGGACGATGCCGTGGCGTTCGCCGATCAGGACGATGTGTGGCTGCCGAACAAGCTGGAACGCGGGCTTGCCCCGCTGGGCCGGGTGACGGCGTCCTGCCCGGCGTTGTATTGCGCGCGCCAGATCCTCGTCGACACGCATCTCAACCAGATCGGCCTGTCCGTGCTGGCGTCGCATGACGGGGCGTTTCCGGCGGCGTTGACCCAGAATGTGGCAACCGGTTGCACCGTGATGCTTAACTTCGCCGCAGCACGGCTGGTGGCGGCGAGCAAGCCGTCGACGGCCACGCAGCATGACTGGTGGTGCTATCTGGTGGTGACGGCGGCGGGCGGGAAATTGATTCAGGATTCCGAGCCGGTGATCCTCTACCGCCAGCATGCCGGCAACGCGGTGGGGGCGCCGCGTTCGATGGCGCATCGTGCGGTGGGCGTGCTGAAGCGGGGGCCACAGGCGTTCATGGAAGTGCTGCGGCAGAACGTGGCCGCGTTGGCGTCCCAGCCGGAACTGTTGACCGGGCGGGCCCGGGCGGAGGTTCTGCTGCTGCAGGACGCCTTGCGAGGCAATACGCGCCGTCGTGTCTCGGCCCTGCGCCTGGCCGGGCTGGTGCGTCAGACCTGGCTGGAAACCATGGTTTTTCGGGCGTGGTTCATTCTGGGTTGAGGCGGGTGCGTCAGGATCTCGCCCAGCCGCAGCGTTCGAGTTCGGCCTGGATCGCGGGCTGGGGCGGTGCCGTGGCCTTTACCGTCGCGTTCAGCTCCAGCGCGCGCGCCAGCAGATGCAGGCCCAACTCTCGCCCCGGCGGGCCATAAAGGGGGTCTCCCAGGATCGGCCAGCCGGCATGGGCGCAGTGCACGCGCAGCTGGTGCGTGCGGCCGGTTTTGGGTGAGAGCTCCAGCCACGCGGTGTCGTCGCTGCGGCCGAGCACACGCCATTGCGTGATGGCGGGCTGGCCGTGCGCGTCCGGTTTCATGCGCCAGCCCGTGCGATCGGATGTTTTGGACAGATTCTGCGCGATCACGCCGCTGTCCCCGGCCGGGCCGCCCTGTACCACCGCCCAATAGGTTTTGCGCACCCGCCCTTCCGCAAAGGCGGCCTGGGCTTCGCGCAAGGGCGTTTTGCGCAACGCCACCAGAAGGCATCCCGCGGTGTCCGCGTCCAGGCGGTGGGCCAGCCAGGGGCCGTCCTTGCGGCGCGAGAGTTGCCCGAAACAGTCCTCCACGCTGGGGCCGCCGGCGGGGCCGGGGTGCACTGCAAGCCCGGCCGGCTTGTTCAGCACCACGAAATGCGGGTCTGCGTAGAGAATGGGAATGTCCATGTGGCCGACAGGTTGACAGGCATCGCAAGGCAGCGGAAGCGGGGGGCATGAAAACCGACACGATCTGTGGACTGAAATCCGTCGACGCGCTGTTTCGCAGGCGTGAGGCGGCGGTGGAGCGGCTGTTCTACCTGCCCGAATTGAAGGCGGCGGCCGGGCCGTGGTGTGCCATTCTGGCGGCGGCGCGCAAGCCGTACCGGATGGTGGAGGCCGAGGAGCTGGAAAGGATCGCCGGCACCCCGCATCACGGCGGCATGGTGGCGATCGCGCGAGTGGCCTCGATCCCGGTTTTCTCGATCACGCAGCCACCGAGGGTGAAGCTGCTGCTGGTGCTCGACGGCATCGGCAACCCGCATAATCTCGGCGCCATCGCCCGTTCGGCGGCGTTCTTCGGCGTGGGCGCGATGCTGATCGGCGAGGGCGAGGGGCATGCGATGCCGTCGGATGCGGCGTATCGGGTGTCCGAAGGCGGGCTCGACATGCTCGATCTCTACAAGTCCCGCAATTTGCCGGCCGTGCTGGCCGGCATCGATGGGCATTACCGCACGGTGGCGGCGTCGCTGAGCCGCGAATCCGCCGCGTTAGAGGAACTGCCGCGGGACCGGCCGGTGGCGCTGGTGCTGGGCAACGAGGAACATGGCGTGTCCGCGCCGGTGCTGGAAGCCTGCCGCCGGCAGGTGCGCATCCTCGGCAGCGGACGTATTCAGAGCCTGAACGTGGCGCAGGCGGCAGCCGTGCTGCTGGCCGATCTCTCGAAAGGATAGCCATGCGGACCCATGTTCAGAACACGCCGAACGACCCGGAATTTGCCATTTCCGAGGACATGTGGACACGGTTGGGCGGGCCTTCGCCGGCAAGCTTCGCCGATGACGAGGCCGGGTTTCGCGCCGGCATGGCCGAGGCGGCGTTCCTGGTGACGAGCACGGCGGCGCTGTCGAAATACCTGCCCTGCGACGCGCCGCATCTGAAGATGATCTTTTGCACGTCCGCAGGGCTCGATCGCCTGGCGCCGTTCGATTGGCTGCCGCCGGGTGTGGCGCTGGTCAACAACAGTGGCGTGCACGGCGCGCGGGCCGGAGAATACGCGGCCATGGCGCTGCTGATGCTGGCCGGCAAAATGCCCCAGATGATCGCAGCCCAGCAGGCCGGCCGATGGGAGAAGCATTACGGCTCGGTGCTGGCGGGCCGGCGCATCGCGGTGATCGGCACCGGCGACCTCGGCGCCGCCGCCGGGCGCATGGCCCGCGCGTTCGGCATGCGCAGCGTGGGCGTACGCACGCAGGCCGTCCCCCACCCGGATTTCGACGAAACGGTGGCGGTGGCCGATCTCGACGCGGTGTTGCCGGAGGTGGAATTCCTGTTCCTGGCGGCCCCGCTGACGCCGCGCACCCAGGGCATGATCGATCGCCGCCGGCTCGGCCTGCTCCCCGAAGGCGCCTTTGTGATCAATTACGGGCGCGGTGCGCTGATCGACCAGGACGCGCTGTGCGACATGCTCGATTCCGGCCGTCTCGGCGGTGCGGTGCTGGACGTATTCGTGCCCGAGCCGATTCCGGCGGGGCATCGGCTGTGGACCACGCGCAATCTGGTGATCACGCCGCATGTGGCGGCGGATGATCCAAAGACGTATGCGGCGGATAGCGTGAAGCTTTTTCTCGTGAATTTGGCGGCGTTTGAGGCGGGCAAGGCGATGCCGAATCTCTTCGATATCGTGAGGGGTTATTGAAGGAAGCAGTTCTTTTGTGAACAAAAGAAGCAAAAAACTTCATGGATAAAAGTCTTTTGCTTCTTTTTTTCAGAAAAGAAGGCCTTCCTTCCTACGATCCGCCATCGATCGTCGGGATCGTGCCGGACCTATAGGCCGCGCAGGCCCGGCCGAACGCTTCGAAGATGGCGCGGCTGGCGGCGTCGGTCTGGACATGCCATTCGGGATGGAACTGCACGCCGAATGCGAAGCTTGCGGCGCCCGCCACGCGCACCGCTTCCACCGTGCCGTCCTCCGCCACGCCTTCCACCACCAGGCCCTCGGCGATCCGGTCCAGCGCCTGCTCGTGCAGCGAGTTCACAGTGATCTCGCGGCTGCCCACCATGGCCGCGAACTGGCCGGAGACGGCGACATTGTGCTTGTAGCCGAATTTCTCGTCGAGCGTGGCGGTGGGCGGCAGACCCGCGCCGGAGCGATGATCGCGGCGTCCCGCCACGTCGTGGACCTGCTGGTGCAGGCTGCCGCCCATCGCCACGTTCAGCTCCTGCAGGCCGCGGCAGATGCACAGAACCGGCATGCCGCGCGCCAGAGCCTCGCGCACCAGGGGAAGCGTGGTGGCGTCCCGCTGCGGGTCGTGCTTGTCGGGGGTGGCATCGGTGCTCTCGCCGTAGAGCGCGGGCTGCACGTTGCTGGGGCTGCCATCGAGCAAAAGACCGTCGAGCCGGTCGAGGACATCGAGCATGCCGACGCCGACGGGTGGCAGCAGAACCGGCAGGGCGCCGGCGCAGAACATGAGCGCCTCGCCATAGCGCGCCGGCGCGTAGTGAACATGCAACGCGTTCAACATCCGGTTGCAGGCGGGGATACCCACGATCAACGTCATGCCATGCTTCCTTATGCTTTAACCAGGCCGCGCCTGCGGTAGTGATTGGCGATATTGGCACTGATGGCCCCGATCAGCCCCAGCACCGCGATGGCCCGGGCCGATCCGTCGCTCAACTGCCCCACTAGCAGGCCGCTGACGGCCGCAAGGCAGAACCCCGTCATGCCCATCAGCGCGGACGCCGTTCCGGCATGGGCGGCGTGGCGCTGCAAGGCGCCCACGGTGGTGTTGGGCATGTTGAAGCCCTGGCAGCCCATCATCACCATGATCGGCGGCAGGATCATCCACCATTGCGTACCGCCGGGCAGCAGGCGCGTGATGAACGCCACGCTGGAAAGCACGATCGTGGCCACCAGGAAGGTGCGGCTGGCGAGGTTCAGCATCCTGTCCGAGCCCAGGCGCTGCAGCAGCGTGGGGTTCAGTTGCGAGCCGATGACGAAGAAGATCGCGCACGAGCTGAACATCACCGCATACAACGACGGCGGCAGGTGCATCCCGTCGATGAACACGCCCGGCGAGCCGCCGATGAAGGCGAACATCGCGAACATGCCGCTGCCGCCCATCATCGCATGCGTGAGGAACGTCCGCTCGGACAGGATGTCGCCGTAGCGCGCCACCATGCGCCCCAGGCTTTGCTTCACCCGCTTTTCCGGCGGCAGCGTGTCCGGCAGCAGATACGCCACCAGAGCGCAGCAGATGGCGCCGTAGATCACGGCGAACCAGAAGATCCAGTGCCAGGTGGCATAGTTCAGCATCAGCCCGCCCAGCGTGGGGGCCAGGATCGGCGCCACGCCGCTGACCAGGATCAGCTTGCTCATCATCCGCGCCGCCGCATGGCCTTCCGACAGGTCGCGCACGATGGCGCGCGGGATCACCATGCTGGCGGAGCCGCCGAGGGCCGCGAGGAAGCGCATGATCGACAGCGTGGTGAGATCGGTGGCGAGCGCGCAGCCGATATTGGCCAGCGTGAAGATGGCGGTGGCCACGATCAACGGCCGGCGCCGGCCGAACCGGTCCGCCAGCGAGCCTTGGGTGATCTGCCCGATGGCAAGGCCCAGAAACCACGTGGCCAGCGTAACCTGCGCGGAGCCCATGCGGATACCCAGCGACGTCTCGATGGCGGGGAAGGCGGGCAGATACATGTCCGTCGACAGCGGGCCGACGGCGGAGAGGAAGCCCAGCAGCAGAGGGAGCCAGTAGGGATATGCCATGGCGGAAACCAAGCCAGCATTGCGCCGGTGAGGCAAATGCCGTTTTCGAGCGGGAGATACCCGTGCCGCGACAGGGTTGAGGCGCTACCGCGTGGGCTTCGGCGGGGTGACGGTATAGTCGTAGAAGCCGCGGCCGGTCTTGCGGCCGAACCAGCCGGCCTCGACATATTTCACCAGCAGCGGGCAGGGGCGGTATTTGCTGTCGGACAATCCGTCGTGCAGCACCTGCATGATCGACAGGCAGGTATCGAGCCCGATGAAGTCGGCGAGCTCGAGCGGGCCCATCGGGTGATTGGCGCCCAGGCGCAGGCCGGTGTCGATGCTGGCGATGGTGCCGACACCTTCATAGACCGCATAGACCGCCTCGTTGATCATCGGCACCAGGATGCGGTTGACGATGAATCCCGGGAAATCCTCGGCGACGGCCGTGGTTTTGCCAAGTGTCGCAGCGAGCGCCATCGTGGCCTGAAAGGTCGGCTCGTCGGTGGCGATGCCGCGGATGATCTCCACCAGCTTCATCACCGGACCCGGGTTCATGAAGTGCATGCCGATGAACCGCTCCGGGCGATCGGTGCCGGCGGCGAGGCGGGTGATGGAGATGGACGACGTGTTCGACGCGATCATCGCGGTGGCGTTCAGATGCGGCACCAGTGTTTTAAAGATGCTGCGTTTCAGCTCCTCTTTCTCGGTCGCCGCCTCGATCACCAGGTCGCAGTCGCCGAAGCCGGCATAGTCGCTGGTGGTGACGATCCGGCCCAGGGCCGCGTCCTTCGCCTCGGCGGACAGCGTGCCCTTGGTCACCTGCCGGTCCATGTTGCGGCCGATGGTGGCCATGGCGCGGGCCAGCGCATCCGCCTTCACGTCCAGCATCACGACGTCCAGGCCCGCGGCGGCGCAGACATGCGCGATGCCGTTGCCCATCTGGCCGGCCCCGATGACGCCGACCCGCTGGATGACCCGGCGAACCACGGGCGCGTCACTCATGCGCGTTCAAGCTCCGCCTTCAACTCGGGCAGCACGGTGAACAGGTCCGCCACCAGGCCGTAATCGGCCACCTGGAAGATCGGCGCCTCCTCGTCCTTGTTGATGGCCACGATGACCTTGCTGTCCTTCATGCCGGCCAGATGCTGGATGGCGCCGGAAATGCCGATGGCCACGTAAAGGTCGGGCGCCACGATCTTGCCGGTCTGGCCCACCTGGTAGTCGTTGGGCACGAACCCCGCATCCACCGCGGCCCGCGACGCGCCGACGGCGGCGCCGAGCAGGTCGGCGATGGGGTCCAGCAGCTTGAAGTTCTCGCCGTTCTGCATGCCGCGCCCGCCGGACACCACCACGCGGGCGGCGGTGAGTTCCGGGCGCTCGGACTTGGACAGTTCGGCGGAGACGAAGCTCGACAGACCTGGGTCGGCCACCGTGGCGGCCGCCTCGATGGGTGCTGTGCCGCCGGTGGCGGCCACAGGGTCGAAGCTGGCGGCGCGGACGGTCATCACCTTGATGGTGTCGCTGCTTTTCACCGTGGCCAGCGCGTTGCCCGCATAGATGGGGCGCACGAACGTGTCCGCGTCGATGACGAGGGAGATGTCGCTGATCGGCTGCACGTCGAGCAGGGCGGCCACGCGGGGCATCACATTCTTGCCGATGGCGGTGCTGCCGGCGAGCAGATGGGTGTAGCCGGGTGCCAGCGCCACCAGCAGGGCGGCCAGCGGTTCGGCCAGAGCGTGGTCGTAGCTGGCGTGGGCGGCGGTCAATACCTTGGCCACGCCCGGCAGGGCGGACGCCGCGGTGGCGCCTTGGGGATTGGTGCCGGCCACCAGCACATGCACGTCGCCCAAGGCCGCGGCGGCGGCGACGGCGGAGCGCGACGGCTGCTTGATGGTGCCGCCTTCGTGGTCGAGGAGGACGAGAACGGCCATGCTCAGATCACCTTCGCTTCGAATTTCAGTTTTTCCACCAGTTCGGCCACCGACGCCACCTTCGTGCCGGCCACGCGCTTCGGCGGCTCGGCCACTTTGAGGGTGGTGAGGCGCGGGGCGGGGTCCACGCCGAGATCGGCCGGCTTGATCGTCTCGATCGGCTTCTTGCGCGCCTTCATGATGTTCGGCAGCGAGGCGTAGCGCGGCTCGTTCAGCCGCAGGTCGGTGGTCACGATCGCGGGCAGGGTCAGCGCGACGGTTTCAAGCCCGCCATCCACCTCGCGCGTGACGGTGGCCTTGTCGCCCTCGATGGTGATCTTGCTGGCGAAGGTGCCCTGGCCCCAGCCGAGCAGGGCGGCGAGCATCTGGCCGGTGGCGTTCATGTCGTCGTCGATGGCCTGCTTGCCCATGATGATCATGCCGGGCTTCTCGTTCGCGGCGATGGCGCGCAGGAGCTTGGCGACGGCGAGCGGCTGCAGTTCCACATCGGTTTCCACCAGGATGCCGCGATCCGCCCCCATGGCCAGCGCGGTGCGGATGGTCTCGGCACAGTTGGCCAGGCCCATGGAGACGGCCACGATTTCGGTGGCGACCCCCTTTTCCTTCAAGCGCACGGCCTCCTCGACGGCGATTTCGTCGAACGGGTTCATCGACATCTTCACGCCACTGGTCTCGACGCCCGTGCCGTCCGATTTCACGCGGATTTTCACGTTGTAGTCGACCACACGCTTGACGGGGACGAGAATCTTCATGGTCTGCCTTGCCGCTTGTGGAATGAGGGGCGCGTTGCGATGGAGTGTGGCAGCGCCCTACGATGGCGCGGACCATATGTGCCGGGCCTGATCCAAGTCAAACACCCAAGGCGCGGCGCGGTTCAGTGGCGTATCAGCAAAAGCAGAAGCGCGAACAGCGCCAGCGTGACGCCCTGCAGGATAACCCGCCATTGCATGAGCTTGTTCGAACGGGTGGGGCTGCTGCCGGGCCGCGCGATACCCACCATGCCGGCGAACAGGATGCCCAGCGTGGCGAGCATGCCGAGGACCACGAGGACTGTCAGAAAAGTAATCATGTCCCGATATATGCCGTATTCCGCCGAGGAACAGCCCCGCCGCCCTCATTTCGGCAACGTGGGGGCCTGTTGTTTTGTTGACATCCAAGGGTGCGGCATGACCCCCAACGCGACCATGAAAACACTTTCAGCGCGCCTCGCCGTGTTTTGCCTGGGCCTGTGTGTCACGATGGGTGTCGCGATGGGGACCGCTGGCGCGCAACCGGCGCCCCGTAACGCCCCCGCTGGCCCCCCCGCTGGCGCCACACTCGCCCCCTCGCAGGCCCGCGCGGCGCTGGACGTCATTCGCGACGACGCCCAGCGGGCCAAGCTGATCGCGGTGCTGGAGGCGATCGCCAAGGCGGGACCGCAGGCGTCGGTCGTGGGCCAGACAGGGTCGCAGCCGCCCGCGCCTCCGCCCCAGGCCACGCCCGAGGCCAGCCCCGCTGAAAAGCCGGGAGAGAAACCCGCTGATAAACCTGGGGCGCCCGTCATCGCGCTGTCGCCCAGCAGCGTGGGGGCGCAGCTGCTGTATGGGGCATCCGAACAGATCGCGGGCCTGTCCGGGCAGGTGGTGCACGTGGTGCAGACGGTCAGCGATTTCCCGCTGCTCTGGGCCTTCGTCACCCGGCTCGCCACCGACCGGCAGACGCAGCTGGCCATCATTGATGCGCTGTGGCGGATGCTGGTGGTGCTGGGAGCGGGGATCGCGGCCGAATGGCTGGCGCGCCGCGCGCTGCGGCGGCCGATCGAGATGATCCGGACGCGGGCGCCGGTGGTGCGCGGGCATGGCCTGGCCGATGCTCAGGGCCTCGCCGACGCCGGCATTCAGGGCATCGCCGATGCCGAGGCAGGGGCCACCGAATGGACGCGCAGGCGGGCCTCCGCCGTGGGTGTGGTGCGTCGTCTGCCCTATATCGCGGCCAGCTTCGCGCTGGACCTGCTGCCGGTTGTGGTGGTGGTCGCCACCGGATACGTGCTCCTGGCGGCGGGCGTGGCGGGCGGGCTGACCGCGCGGCTGGTCATTCTGGCGGTGTTGAACGGCTATGTGCTGTGGCGCTTCGTGGTGTCCGTGGCCCGGGCCGTGGCCTCTCCGGGCAGCGCAAAGCTGCGGCTGTTGCCGATCGGCGACCGCGCGGCCCGCGTCTGCCAGCGCGAAGTGGCGGTTCTGTCGGCGGTGGCGGTGGCGGGTTACGCGGTGGCGGAGGCCGGGTTGCTGTTCGGCCTTTACCAGCTGGCCCATGACGCGCTGCTGAAGCTCACGGCGCTGGCGATCTATATTCTCGTGGTGCGGATCGTGATGCGCAACCGGCGCGGCATGAAGAACGCGCTCCGCGCCCGGGAGGGCAGCACCGGTTTGCTGGCGGGGCTGCGCAACGCGCTGGCGTCGTCATGGCATCGCATTCTGCTGGTGTATCTGCTGGCGCTGTGGCTGGTCTGGGCGCTGGACATCGAGGACGGATTCTCGCGTCTGCTGCACATCATGCTGTCGGCGGTGGTGGTGCTGGGCGTGGCGCGGCTTCTGGGGCTTGGCGCCCAGGCGCTGATCGACCGGCTGTTGCGTTCCGTGGATGGCATGGATGAGCGCTATCCCGGCCTTGAGAGCCGGCTTTACGGCTATCATCCGGTGGTGGGCGCCGTGGTGCATTTCGCCATCTCCGCCCTGGCGCTGGTGCTGCTGTTGCAGGCCTGGGGCTTCAACGCGGTGGGCTGGTTCGCGCCGCAGCAGCTCGGCGCGCGGGTGGCGCTGGCGTTCGGCACGATCGCCGCCACGGTGGTGGTGGCCGTGGGCGTGTGGGAGCTGGTGAATGCCGCCATCGCCCGGCACCTGGCCCAACTCGCGCGCAACGCGCAGCTGGCGCGGTCCGCCCGCCTGCGTACCTTGCTGCCGATGTTTCGCACCACGCTTCTGGTCACCGTGAGCCTGATCGCGGGGCTCGTGATTTTAAGTGAGATCGGGGTGAACATCGCCCCCCTGCTGGCCGGCGCGGGCGTGATCGGCCTGGCCATCGGCTTCGGCAGCCAGAAGCTGGTGCAGGACATCATCACCGGGCTGTTCCTGCTGTTGGAGAACGCCATGCAGGTGGGCGACGTGGTGACCCTGGGCGGGTTGAGCGGCACGGTGGAGAACCTGTCCATCCGCACCATCCGGCTGCGCGCGCTGGACGGCGCCGTGCATATCGTGCCCTTCAGCGCGGTGACGACGGTGACCAATTCCACGCGCGACTACGGGTTCGCGGTGGTGGATGTCAGCATCGGGCTGAACGAGGAGCCAGACCGGATCTCGGATCTTCTCAAGGAGCTCGCGGCCCGGATGCGCACCGAGCAGCCGTGGCGCGGGCTGATCCTGGCCGATCTGGAGGTGATGGGCCTGGAGAAGTTCATCGACACCGCGTGGGTGCTGCGCATCCGCATCAAGACCCTGCCGGCCAGCCGCTGGTCGGTGGGGCGCGAGCTGAACCGGCGGATCAAGTACCGGTTCGACGCGCTGGCCATCGAATCGCCGATGACCAGCTATCGCGTGTTGAGCATGGCGCCGGCGCCGGGGGAGGCGAATAGTGACGATCCCGATACGGCCGCCGTGCCCGTGACAGCCCAGGCTGCAACGGTTGCGGCCGCCGCGGGTGCGATACCCGTCAAGACATAGGAGCCGCGGTGACCCTGCCCAGCGAAAATGCCGAAGCCGATCTCGTCTCGGGCGGCTTTGCGTTCCTCGATGCCGCCACCTCGCGCGCGTGGCTGGAAAAGGCTGGCAGCCTGTCGGACTGGGCGACGCTGGCGGCGAGCTGGGACGGCATGGCGCAGGACGTCTACATGGCCGATGGTGGCCGCTACCGGCGGCGGCGCTATGCGGTGTTTCACGCCAAGGGCGGCGCCGTGACGCGCGACGCGCATGCGCCGCATTACCAGACCGTGGATTACAACCGGCTGAACGGCGGCGTGGCGCGGTGGTTCGAGCCGATGCCGGCCCATGTGGCCTCCGGCGCCAGCTTCCAGGCGATCCTGGCGGCGTGTCTGTCGCTGTTCGGCGGCATCGCCCGGGACCGCGTGTGGCATATCGAGACGCACCAGTTCCGCATCGAGGCCCGCATGGGCGAGGCCGGCCAGCCCACGCCCGAGGGGCGGCACCGCGACGGGGTGGACTTCGTGCTCGTGCTGATGATCAATCGCGAGAACATCGCCAAGGGCGTCACCACCATCCATGCCCCCGATGGCACCGATCTCGGCAGCTTCACCCTGGAACACCCGTTCGAGGCGGCCCTGGTGGACGACCATCGCGTGTTCCACGGGGTGACCGCGGTGGAGCCGATCGATCCCGCCAGACCTGCTTTTCGCGACGTGCTGGTGGTGACGTTCCGCGCGGTGTAGCGCTGGTAGCCGGTCTAGAGTCTGACGATTTTAAGTAGACAAAATCATCAGGCTCTAACTTGTTGTTTTATCGAGCATGTTAATGCGTTTGGGTGAAGCAACCCAAACGCATCACGATCTAGGCACCCATCGCCCGGCGCATGAACAGGCGTTTCAGGCGCGGCATGCGGTGGACGCCGGCGATGCCGATGTCGCGTGCCAGGCGCATCACGGGGTTGTTGGTGCTGAACAGCCGGTCCAACGTGTCGGTGGCGGCCAGCATCAGCAGGACCGCCGGGCGGCGTTTGGCCTGATAGCGTGACAGAAGGGCCGGCGCGCCGAGATCCGCGCCTGCCGCATGGGCATCGGCGAGCAGCGAGCCCAGCGCGCCCACATCCTGGAACCCGAGATTGAGCCCTTGGCCCGCGATCGGGTGCACGCCGTGGGCGGCGTCTCCCACCAGGGCCATTCGGGTGTCGACATAGCGTTCGGCGTGGAGCGCGCCGAGCGGGTAGCTCCAGCGCTTGCCCATGATGCGGATCTCTCCCAGATGCGGCCCGAGCCGGCGCGCGACCTCGCGACAGAACTGGGTGTCGTCCATCGCCAGCAGCGTTTTCGCCACCGCGTCGCGCTCGGTCCAGACGATGGCGGACAGGTCGGGCGCGCCGTCGGTGCCGGCCATCGGCAGCTGCGCGAAGGGTCCGCCGGGGAGGAAATGCTCGAGCGCCACGCCGTGATGCGGCACGGTGTGGGCGACGGCGAACACGATGCCGGTCTGGCCGTAGGGCAGGCGGGTGACGCGGATGCCGGCTTCGTCGCGCAGGGCGGAATTGCGGCCTTCGGCAGCGATCACCAAGGCGGCGGTGATGTCCGGCCCGCCTTCGATGCGGATATGCGCGGCGTCGGCGTCGCGCGTCACGTGCGCCACGGCGGGGGCGAACACCGTGATCCCCGGTAGCTCCGCCATGCGGGCGTTAATGGCCATGCGCAGGCTGCGGGCCTCCACCATCCAGCCGAACGCTGGTTCCGCGCCGGCTGTGCCCGCGTTTAACTGTGGATCCGGCTTCGCATCACGCGAGTCGAAATGCAGGAACAGGCGCGAGGCGGGGCGGCCGACCTTGCCGTCGGACACTCGGATGTCGCGGATCGGGCCGGGGGGGAAGGGCAGGCGGTCCCACAGCCCCGCGCGCTCCAGCACCAGGCGTGAGCCGGCGGCAACCGCGTAGGCCCGGCCGTCGAAATCCGGATGCTCCATCGGCGGCAACGGCGCGCGGTCGATCACGGCGACCGAGAGCCCGGCGCTTGCGAGCAGGCAGGCCAGCGTGCCCCCCACCGGCCCGGCGCCCACCACGCACACATCCACACGCTGCGGTTCGGTCATGTCGGTCCTCATGGATCTGCCGCATTGTTGTGCACGCGAGCGCATGACAGTTGCGTTAGCTTCTTTGAACAACTGCCCAAGAGTTGTGCAGCCACGCGAATATCCTTGCCGAGGCGGTTTCCGACCTGCGGCACGGTTCTTGATAGGCTGGGGACCGAAGTCTTGGCTACGTGCATTCAACTGGATGGCGCGGCCTGGCTTGCAAGAGCAGAACGGGAACAGGGCGACATGAAACTCATCATGGCCATCATCAAACCCTTCAAGCTCGACGACGTGCGCGAGGCGCTCACCCCGTTGGGTGTGCAGGGTCTCACCGTCTCCGAGGTGAAGGGTTTCGGCCGCCAAAAAGGTCAGACCGAAATCTATCGTGGTGCGGAATATCACGTGAACTTCCTGCCGAAGGTGAAGATTGAGCTCGCGGTGGCGTCGGACCTTGCCGACCAGGTGGTGGAGGCCATCACGAAGGCGGCCCATACCGGCAAGATCGGCGATGGCAAGATCTTCGTGCTCGACCTGGAGCGCGCGGTGCGCATCCGGACCGGCGAGACCGACACCGAAGCGCTCTGAGCCCCTCCCGGCACCGCGCCGCGCCGCGCTTGACTGACTCTGGCCCTTAACATGGGCCACGCTGAATAAAGGAATGTACCTGATGAAAACCCTGATGAAGCGCGCGAGCCTCGCCGCTGGACTGGCCGTGCTTCCGCTGCTGGCGGCCCTGCCCGCCTGGGCCGAGGACGCCCCCGCCGCGGCCGCCAAGATCGACAGCGGCGACACCGCCTGGATGCTGACCAGCACCGCGCTGGTGCTGATGATGACCATTCCGGGCCTGGCGCTGTTCTATGCCGGCATGGTTCGCAAGAAGAACGTGCTGGGCACCATGATGCAGTCGTTCTTCATCTGCTGCCTCATCACCATCGTGTGGATGATCGCCGGCTACTCGCTCGCGTTCAGCAACGGGTCCGCCTATATCGGTGACCTCAGCCGGTTCTTCCTGGCAGGCATCGCCGACAAGTATGACCAGCCCTTCACGCTGGGCCTGGGCACCGACGGCGCGTCTGTCAAGACGATCCCCGAGAGCCTGTTCATGATGTATCAGATGACCTTCGCGATCATCACGCCCGCGCTGATCGCGGGGGCCTTCGCCGATCGCATGAAGTTCTCGGCCATGTGCATCTTCATGGTGCTGTGGTCGCTGCTGGTCTATTCGCCGATCGCCCATTGGGTGTGGGCCCCCACGGGCTGGCTGGCGCTGGGCGCGTTCGGGCTGCCGTCGGCCGCCGACTACGCCGGCGGCACGGTGGTGCACATCAACGCCGGCATCGCGGGCCTGGTGTGCGCGCTGGTGATGGGCAAGCGGGTTGGCTACGGCACCGAGAACATGTCGCCCTACAACCTCGCCTTCGCCGTGATCGGCGCGGCGTTGCTGTGGGTGGGCTGGTTCGGCTTCAACGCCGGCTCGGCCGTGGCCGCGGACGGCCATGCCGCGATGGCCATGACGGTGACGCAGATCGCCACCGCCGCCGCCGCCATCGCCTGGACGTTCGCCGAATGGGTCGCCAAGGGCAAACCCTCCGTGCTGGGCGCCATCTCCGGCGCTGTGGCGGGCCTGGTCGCCATCACCCCGGCATCGGGCTTCGTGACGCCGGGGCCCGCGCTGATCATCGGCATCGCCGCCGGCGTGATCTGCTTCTGGTCGGCCACCAGCCTCAAGCACATGCTGGGCTACGACGACAGCCTCGACGCCTTCGGCGTGCACGGCGTGGGCGGCATCGTGGGCGCGCTGCTGACCGGCGTGTTCGCCTACGGCCCCTTCACCGCCACGAAGGACGCCCCGCTCGGCGTCAACATCGGCGGGATCGCGCAGTTCGAGGCGCAGGTGGTGGCCGTGCTGGTGACGGTGATCTGGTCGGGCGTCATCACCTTCATCATCCTCAAGATCGTGGACGTGGCCGTGGGCCTGCGGATCACGCAAGAAGAGGAGCGTGAGGGCATGGATGTGGTGCTGCACGGCGAGCGCCTCGGCTGATCCAACCCGCACACACGTGAAAGGGGGCGCCTCGCAAGGGGCGCCCTTTTTTGTTGCCGGCTCGCATGGCGTTTTTTGCCTGAGCAGACTCAGATGCTTGTGGCATAACGCTCACCAATCGCACGAAGTGGCGTGCGGCCTTGCCGTCCTCCTCGCAACCCGGGAGCCTTTCATGCCGCCAGCCATCTCCGAGCCGCGCGCCCACGCCATGGGCCGAAGCGCGCGTGACGCGGAGGGTGTGCTGGGCACGACCCTGGGCGGTGGCGCCGAGCGCTCTCAGGGTCGTTCCCAGCAACGCGACCCCCCGCGCAACGAGGCGGCGTTGCACGGCGCGCAGTCGCAGGCGCCCCAGCCGGCGATGCTGCGCTCCACCTTGCAGCGGCGGCTCGCCGAGATCGGCGCCATCATCCTGGCGTTCGCGGCCCTGGCGCTGCTGGCCGCCCTGATCAGCTACAACGCGCATGATCCCTCGCTGAACACGGCCACCTCCGCGCGGCCCACCAATCTGGCGGGGCCGCCGGGGGCCGCGGTGGCCGATCTGCTGCTGCAAAGCATGGGTCTCGCCGGCGCCTTGCCGGGCGTGGCGCTGCTATGCTGGGCGTGGCGGATGGGGTCGCATCGGGGGCTTTCCGCCATTTTGTTGCGGGGGTTGGCACTGCTGACGGCCACGCCGGTGCTGGCCGGCGTGCTGGCGGCGGGCGCGCTGCATCTCGGCATGTCGCAGAACTGGCCGGCCTCACCCGGCCTTGGCGGGGCCGTGGGGCAGATGATCGCCGAGGGTGCCATCGCGGCGGGGACCGAATTTCTGGGGCCGATGGGCGCGGCGCTGGTCTGGGCGCTGGGCCTGTCGCTGGCCGGGCTGCTGGCGGTGCTGGCGCTGGGCCTTACGTCACGGGAGTGGCGGGCCGCCGGGCGGGCCGCGCGCGGATCGGCGCAGCACGCCAAAACCGCATCCGGCGCGGCGGCGCGGGCCGGCGGCTTGGCCCTCAGCGCGGGCGGCTGGCTGCTGCGCACCGTCAACGGCACCCGTGTGCGTGAGATGCCCCGCGTGGTGGGCCAGGACCCGTCGCCGCCGCGCAAGCCTGGCGAGCAGACCCCGGTGATCGAGTCGCCCGCCATGCGCGCCCCGCCATCGTCCACCCTGGGCGCCCAGGCCTTGGGCACCCCTGCCGCGCGGGCAGTGGCGCGGATTCTGGCACCGATGTCCAAGATCGCTTCCCACACCGGCTCTTCGGATTCCGGGGCCGCCCCCGCCGAGCCCGGCCGCCTTGCGCCCGCCCGCCTTGTGCCCGCTCGCCTTGCATCCGTCCGTCCCGAGGCATCCCGCCCCGAAGCCTCTCGCACCCCGGAGAGCGTGTGGAAACTGCCGCCGCTGGAACTGCTCACCCCGGCGCCGCCGCGCAGCACTATCGGCAGTCTCACGCCCGAGGAGATGCAGGCCAATGCGCGCCTACTGGAAACCGTGCTGAGCGATTACGGCGTGCAGGGCCAGATCATGGCCATCCGCCCGGGCCCGGTTGTCACGCTCTACGAGCTCGAGCCGGCGCCCGGCACCCGCGCCGCGCGCGTGATCGGTCTGGCCGACGACGTGGCGCGCAGCCTGTCCGTTCTCGCCGTGCGCGTGGCGGTGGTGCCCGGCCGCTCGGTGCTGGGCATCGAGGTACCGAACGCCAAGCGCGAGACGGTGTATCTGTCCGAACTCATCGCGTCCGAAACCTGGGACAAGCAGAACGCCCGCCTGGGCATCGCGCTGGGCAAGGATATCTCGGGCGCGCCGGTGCTGGCCGATCTCGCCCGCATGCCGCATCTGCTGGTGGCGGGCACCACCGGTTCGGGCAAGTCCGTCGGCATCAACGCCATGATCCTGTCGTTGCTCTACAAGCTCTCGCCCGCCGAGTGCCGGCTGATCATGATCGACCCGAAGATGCTCGAACTGTCCGTCTATGGCGGCATTCCGCATCTGATGGCGCCGGTGGTGACGGAGCCCGCCAAGGCGGTGTCGGCGCTGAAATGGACGGTGCGCGAAATGGAGCGCCGGTATCGCGCCATGAGCCAGCTCAGCGTGCGCAACCTCGCCGGCTACAACGAGCGGGTGGCCGAGGCGCGCGGGCGTGGCGAGGTGGTGACACGGCGCGTGCAGACCGGGTTCGACAGCGAGACCAACAAGCCGATCTTTGAGGAACAGCCGCTGGCGCTCGAAACTCTGCCGCTGATCGTGGTGGTGATCGATGAGATGGCCGATCTCATGATGGTGGCCGGCAAGGACATCGAAACCACCGTGATGCGCCTGGCCCAGATGGCCCGCGCCGCCGGCATCCATGTGATCATGGCCACCCAGCGGCCATCGGTGGATGTCATCACCGGCACCATCAAGGCCAACTTTCCAACGCGCATCAGCTTTCGCGTGGTGAGCAAGTTCGACAGCCGCACGATTTTGCAGGAGCAGGGCGCGGAGCAGCTGCTGGGCCAGGGCGACATGCTGTTCCAGCAGGACAGCCGCACCACCCGCGTGCACGGCCCGTTCGTGACCGACAAGGAAGTGGAAGACGTGGTGGCGTTCCTGCGTGAGCAGGGCGAGCCCGATTATCTCGAGGAGATCACCGAGCAGCAGGATGACAGCGAGCAATCCGTGCTGTCCGGCATCGCGGGCGCCAGCGACGGCGAGAAGAACCTGTTCGACCAGGCCGTGGATATCGTCACCCGCGAGGGCAAGGCGTCCACCTCGTTCATCCAGCGCCATCTGCAGATCGGCTACAACCGCGCCGCCAAGCTGATCGAGCAGATGGAGAAGGAGGGCATCGTGAGCCCGGCCAACCACGTGGGCAAACGCGAGATCCTCACCCGAAGGCCGTCGCACGACGAGGACTGAGGTGTTTTATTCAGAACCGGGCCGGTGCAGTTCGCCGCCCGGCATCGGCGCCGGCACGCCGGTGGTGTTTGGCAGGCTCAAGGGCAGGCCGCGCATCGACCGCGCGGCGAGGAAGCCGAATGCCTGCGCCTCCAGCGCATCGCCGTTCCAGCCCACCGCCTCCACGGGGTCGACCGGCACGCCGAGGGCCGCGCGCAGCAGGCGCATGAGCGTGGGATTGCGCCGTCCGCCGCCACCTACGAGCCAGCGGGCCGGCAGTCTGGCAAAATGCGCGCAGGCGCGGCCCACCGAGGCGGCGGTGAAGGCCGACAGCGTGGCAGCCCCGTCTGCGAGATCGAGGTGGCCCACGGGATCCGGCGAGAACGTGTGGCGATCGAGCGATTTCGGCGGCACGCGGTCGAAATACGGGTTGTCCAGCAACACCGCCAGGGCGGCGTCATCCACCACGCCGCGCGCGGCGATGGCGCCATCCGCGTCGTAGCGCGCGCCGGTGTGCCGCCCCACCCAATCATCGATCAACGCGTTGGCGGGCCCGGTGTCGAAGGCCAGGATGGCGTCGCCGTCGAGGAAGGTGACATTGCCGACGCCGCCGAGATTGAGCACGGCGACGGGGCGTTCGAGATCGCGCGCGAGGGCTTGGTGGAACAGCGGCACCAGCGGCGCGCCCTGGCCGCCGGCGGCGACATCGGCATGGCGAAACCGGTTGACGACGGGAATGCCGATGGCGTGGGCCAGCCTGGCGCCATCGCCGAGCTGGCGGGTGAGGCGCTGTTCGGGGCGATGCAGAACGGTCTGTCCGTGAAAGCCCACCACGTCGATCGCCGATGCCGATAGCCCCGCCTGTGCCAGAAGCGCGCGCACCGCCTCCGCATGCAGATCCGTCACGCGCGCTTCGAGGTCCGCCGCCGGATCGGCCGCGGCGCGTTCGGGGTCGCGCATCAGCGCCAGCAGATCCTGCCGCAGGGATGGCGGCATCGGCAGCGTGAGGAACGCGCCGGTGGCGACCACGCGGGTGCCGTCGGTTTCGATCAGCGCGGCGTCCACGCCATCGGCCGACGTGCCGCTCATCAGGCCGATGGTGAGATCAGGGTGCATGCGGACTTCTTTAGAGCGTGATGATTTTGAGTAGAAACAAAATCATCACGCTCTACCCTTATTTGATCGATCATGTTTATGCGTTCGGGTTAATCAACCCAAACGCATCATGATCTAAGGCCCGTCCGCCCGGTCCTGCGTGGTCCAGCCCGGCGCCACGCGCAAAGCGGGGTTGGCGCACAGATCGAGGTTGCGGCGTTCCTCGGCGGCGCGGTTGGCGAACACCACGCGCAGATCAGCGCGGCACGGGCCGGTGAATTCCACCCGGCGTTCCTCGCCCACCGACATCGACGCCTGCGCCAGCCGGTCTTCGCCCCATTGCGCAGCGTCCGGCGCGGAGACGAACAGCTGCTGGATCGGAAGCGTGCTGGCGTTCGTCACCGTCACGCGGCGTTCGGGGCCGGGCGGTGGCGGCGGATGGGTGGCCCGCGCGCCGGTGAACGCCACCTCGCGCGTGCGGCACACGTTCACGCCGCGCAGTTCCTCCTGGCTGGCATCGTCGTAGATCGCCAGCAGGTCGAAGATGCAATCGCGCACCCGGCCAAGCTTGAGGCGCTGGGTTCCGCCGCGTTCCAGCATGGCGTCGCCGAGCTGATCCTGGCCCCAGGCGTCCGCGCTTTGCGGCGAGACATAGAGCTCCTGCACGTTGAGCCTGCTTTGATTGAGCACCGCCAGGTTGCGTTCGCCCAACGGCCCCAGCGGCGGGTCCGCCAGAGCGGGCGTGGCTAAAAGGCTGGCCCAAAGGATGGCCAGCACCCAGGCCAGGCGAACGGTGACGCGGGGGACAGACGGACCCACCATAACTTTCCACAAACGGCGCAACACCAAACGCGATGTCGCTCGCTCTGTGTCCTGTGGCCGGCGGCCGCGCAAGCCGTCTGTTCAGCCATGTGTCATTTCTGCTGCAAGGTGTTGCATTCTTGCCGGCGGTGACCAATTTCCTTACTATGAGCACCGACCAAACACCGCCCGATCCCAAGTCCGAAGCGGCACCGCTGCCGCAGGACGTGCCATTGCCGCCAGAGATCGGCGGCGCGCCCGGCCCGGAGCCCACGCGCTATGGCGACTGGGCACACAAAGGCCGCTGCACGGATTTCTAGCGCGGGATCGGCTGGAGCCGACCCGCTTTAGCCTTATTTTTTCGAGCATTTTCATCGCTTTGTTGATCGCTGCGCGATTCAACCTAAAGCGATATTGCTCTAGCGTTTATCCTGTCCGGCGCATCAGCGCGGCTGTCAGGGTGTTTTCCAAAAGACAGGCAATTGTCATCGGGCCGACGCCGCCGGGCACCGGGGTGATGGCGCCGGCCACCGCGGCGCACTCCGCGAAGGCCGCATCGCCCACCAGCCGCCCGTCCGCCAGCCGGTTGATGCCAACGTCGATCAACACGCAGCCTTCGGCGATCCAGTCGCCGCGCACCATCTCGGCCCGCCCCACCGCCGCCACCAGCACGTCGGCGCGCCGGCATTCGGCCTGGAGGTTGCGGGTGCGCGAATGGGCGATGGTCACGGTGGCATCGGCCGCCAGCAGCAGGGCCGCCACCGGCTTGCCCACCAGCACCGACCGGCCCAGCACCACGGCGCGGGCGCCGCTGAGACTTGTGCCGGCATGGGCCAGCAGCTTCATCACGCCCAGCGGCGTGCAGGCCACCAGCCCGGGCTGGCCCGCCGCCAGCAGCCCGGCATTGATGGGGGTGAGCCCGTCCACGTCCTTCGCGGGGTCGATCGCGCGGATGATGGCCGCCTGGTCCAGCCCCGCCGGCAGCGGCAGCTGCACCAGAATCCCGTCCACCTCGGCATCGGCGTTCAGCCGCGCCACCACCGCCAAAAGCTCGGCCTGCGATGTGGCGGCGGGCAGCCGGATGGTTTGGGCGGCGATCCCCGCGGACACCGCCGCGCGGTCTTTGTTGCGCACATAAACGGCGCTGGCGGGATCGTCGCCCACCAGCACCACGGCGAGACCCGGCCGGAACGACAGGGTGGCGATGCGCGCGGCCAGTTCGGCGCGCAGCGATTGGGCAACCACGCGGCCGTCGATGAGGGTGGCGGTCATGGGGTGGCGGTCATGGGGTGGGGCGATCCTCGCGCCGCGCCTACAGGAACAGGCCCTGCACGTCGCCGTAGACGATGGCGGCATAGATCCGGGTCAGCAGCACCTGCAGCGCCGATATCAACAGGATGGCGGCCAGCGGGCTGAGGTCGAGGTTGCCGAAATTGGGGATGATTCGGCGGAGCGGCCGCAGCACTGGCTCGGTGATGCGAAACAGGAAATCGCCGATGGTGTAGACGAGGCGGTTGCGGCTATCGAGCACGCCGAACGACGACAGCATGCTGAAGATCGCGGCCAGGATGATCGCCCAGCGCAGCAGGTTCAGCAACTCATGGGCGATCTCGAACAGGATGGTGATCACGCAAGAAACTCCGGACAGGTGGCGGAACCTAGCCTTCTCCCAGGCCATCCCGCAACAACGCGCACGCGGGCGATCCGCCGTGCATGACGGCTTGACTTGCACCACCGCGATGAGCATCTTCCGCCCTCGCGCGCGCCCTGGTCTCAAAGCCCGGCGGGCCGAACGCCAGGGATGGGGCTGTAGCTCAGTTGGGAGAGCGCGTCGTTCGCAATGACGAGGTCAGCGGTTCGATCCCGCTCAGCTCCACCATTCCCGTCGTCAGCCGGTTTTGCACCAGTCGGAGTGGCCCGATGCGATCGATGTTTCGCCGCACCGTCATGGCGGCCGCGGTGTTCTTCCCGCTTTGCGCCCAGGCCGCCGATTTTCCGGAACCGTGGGTTCAATTGGACAACGCCGGCAACCTCTCGGTCCGCGCGGTGGTGCCGCGAGGCGGCGAGTGCCCGGCATTGGCGGCAGACGGGCAGGCGCGGACGATGACGGCCCGCGCCGAGCCGACCGATGCCTACCCGGTCCGTGTGTGCAGCGGCACGGCACCAGCCGGCACGCAGCGCCTCACCGTCGCCGGTCTGCCGGTCCCAAGCCTTCCGCCCATCGTCAATCGTATCGTCGTGGTCGGCGACACCGGCTGCCGTCTCAAGGGCAAGGCCGTGCAGGATTGCAACGATCCGGTGGCCTGGCCATGGGCCACGGTGGCCCGCCGCGCGGCTGGCCAGAAACCGGATCTGGTGATCCATGTCGGCGACTACCACTACCGTGAAAGCGCCTGTCTGAAGGATTACGCCGGCTGTGCCGGCAGCCCCTGGGGCGACAACTGGGAGGTGTGGAAACGCGACATGTTCGACCCGGCCGCGCCGTTGCTGGCGGCGGCCCCTTGGGTTGTTGTGCGCGGCAACCACGAACTCTGTGGCCGCGGCGGGTTGGGATGGTTCCGCCTGCTCGATCCCGACCCGCGCGTTCTGGACTGCCCCGAGATGACCACGCCCTACAACGTGTCGCTGCCTGGTCTCGATCTTCTGGTGTTCGACAGCGCCGACGCCGATGACGAGCGGGCCGACGCCCTCAAGGTGACGCGTTACGCCGCCCAGTTCCACAAGCTTCTGGCCGGCGCAAACCCCCATTCCTGGCTGCTGACGCATCGCCCGCTGTGGTCGCATACGCAGGGCAACGTGCCGCCCGGCGCGCAGACCAACGCCACCGAACGCGCCGCCATCGTGGGCGAGATCCCGCCGGGGCTCGACATGGTCGTGTCCGGGCACGTGCATGATTTCGCCGTCTACGATTTCGGCCCGGACCGCCCGGCGCAACTGGTGGTGGGTGACAGCGGCGATGCCAACGAAGAGATCTCACAGGCATCCGGCCCCGGTGTCGAGCTGGACGGCATGCGGCTGGTGCGCGGCATGACGTTGCGCGATTTCGGCTACCTGGTGATGGATCGCCAGCCGTCCGGCTGGACCGGCACGCTGCACGCGCTGGATGACGGCGTTCTCGCACGCTGCCGCTTCGAGGGGCGCAGCATCGACTGCCGCACCGTCGGCCAATGAAACGGATGCCCGCTTGAGCGATCCCACCCGAGAGGCCGCCTACGACCTGTTGACCGCCACGCTGGAACGCCATCGTCCGCTCGAGGAGGCGCTCGATGCCTTGTCCGGCCTGGAACCGCGCGACCGCGCCGCCGGGCATCGACTGGCCGCCGCCGTGCTGCGCCGCACCGGCTCGCTCGACGCGGTGCTGGAGCCGTTGCTGAAAAAGGCGCCGCCGCCGCAGGTGATGAACATCCTGCGCATCGGCGCCGCCGGGCTCATATTGCTCGACACGCCGCGCCACGCCGCTGTCGCCACGGCCGTGGAGCTGACGCGCAGCCGCGGTCTTGCGCCGTTTTCAGGCCTGGTCAACGCCGTGCTGCGCCGCGTCTCGGACACCGGGGCGGCCGCGCTCGAAGGCCTCGACGGACCGAGGCTCGACACGCCGCCCTGGCTGTGGACGGCCTGGGGCAACGAGGCGCGCGCCATCGCCAAGGCCAACACGCAGGAGGCGCCGCTCGACCTGTCGCTCCGCCCCGGCGCCGCGCCTCCCGACGAGGTGTTGGCGTTGCTCACCGCCGAGGCGGTGGCCTTGCCCACCGGAAGCTGGCGCTGTCCCGCCGGCACGCGGGTGATGGAGCTCGAAGGCTTCGCGCGCGGCGATCTCTGGGTGCAGGACGCCGCCGCCGCCTTGCCGGCCATGCTTCTGGCGGCCAAGCCGGGCGAGCGTGTGGCCGATCTGTGCGCCGCGCCCGGCGGCAAAACCGCACAGCTGGCCATGACCGGCGCCCATGTGACCGCCATCGAGAGCAACCCGTTGCGCATCGTGCGGCTGCGGGAAAATCTCGCGCGGCTGCGGTTGGAGGTGGAGGTGATCCAGGCGGACGCGGCGCTGTGGCAGCCGCCCGCGCTGTTCGACGCCGTGCTGCTCGATGCGCCGTGCAGCGCCACCGGCACCATCCGACGCCACCCCGACATCCTGCACCTCAAGCGCCCGCGCGACATCCAGGGGCTCGTGCCGCAGCAGGACCGGCTAATCGATGCCGCCTTCGCCATGCTCAAGCCCGGCGGCCGGCTGATCTACGCGGTGTGCTCGCTGCAGCCTGAGGAGGGCGCCCAGCGTGTCGCCGCAGCCACCGCACGGCTGGATCTGCGCACCGAGCCGTTCACCGCCGCCGATCTGCCGGGCCTGCCCGAAGCGGTGACGCGCCAGGGCCAGCTTCGCACCACGCCCGCGATGTGGCCCCATCGCGGCGGCATGGATGGGTTTTTCGCCGCCCGCCTGGTGCGTTTCAGATAGCCCGGTTCTGGCATCGTGCCATTTCCCTCGCTTGCCGGGGGACGGCCGGACTCGTTAGAACAGGCCGATGACAATTCGCCCCATTATCGCTCCCAGCCTGCTGGCTGCGGATTTCTCCCGCCTGGGAGACGAAGTCCGCGCCATCGAGCAGGCCGGCGCCGATTGGCTGCATATGGATGTGATGGACGGCCATTTCGTGCCCAACATCAGCTTCGGCCTGCCCATCGTCAAAGCGCTGCGGCCGCACACGATCCTGCCGATGGACGTGCATCTGATGATCGCGCCCGTGGATCCCTTCATCGATGCCTTCGCCGAGGCCGGCGCCGATCATATCAGCATCCACCCCGAATCAGGCCCGCATCTGCACCGCTCGCTGCAACGCATCCGCGCGCTCGGCAAGAAGGCCGGCGTGGTGCTCAATCCCGCCACGCCCGTGGAGGCGATTTTGTGGGTGCTCGACCTCGTCGACATCATCATGGTCATGACGGTCAATCCCGGCTTCGGCGGTCAGGCCTTCATCGATGGCCAGTTGCTCAAGGTGAGCCATCTGCGGCGCGCGATCGACGCGTCCGGCCGCGACATCCGCCTGCAGATCGATGGCGGCGTGACACCCGTCACCGCCCCCGGCCTGCTCGCGGCCGGCGCCGACACGCTGGTGGCGGGCACCGCGGTGTTCGGCGCGGCCGATTACGGGCGCGCCATCCGCGCCATCCGAGGGACCGCCTGATGCCGGCCGATCCGGCACGCTGGCTGCGGCGGACGATGGCCAGGATGCCGCAGTTCGGCCTGGCCCGCGTGCCGGACGCGCCGCTGCCGGTGGTGCGCGACCTGTGGCCGGGCGAGCCCACGCGCGGCGCCAACCTGCTGCGCGGCGAGCTGGAGGCCGCGGGCGTGACGGGGCGGCTGACCCAGGCGAGCTTTGCCGACCGCCAGGGACCGCTGGCCCTGCGCGTGGCCGTTCATGGCTTCGTGTGGCTGCGCGACCTGCGCGCGCTCGGCACCGATGCCGCGCGCATCCAGGCCCGCGCCATGGTGGGCGAATGGATCGCAACCCCGGTGGAGCCGCTGGCCTCGCGCCCCGATGTGGCTGGCGCGCGCATCGCCGCCTGGCTCGGCCATTACGATTTTTTCGCCTCGTCCGCCGATGACGGGTTCCGCCAGATGCTGATGGGCCGCCTGGTGGCCGATGCCCGCACGCTGGCGGCGACCTTGCCGGCCGAGGAGATCGACGAACGCGCGCTCACCGCCGTGAAGGGCCTGATCGCCGCCGCCGTGGCCCTGCCGGAGCAGGCGGGCTTCATGCAGCGCGCGCTGAAAGTGCTGCCCGGCGAGATCGGCCGCCAGATTCTGCCGGACGGCACCCATTGCGAACGCAGCCCGGCGATGCTGCTGGCGGCGCTGCAGGACCTTTGCGAGATCCGGAATCTGTTGCAGGCCGGCCAGACGCCGATCCCCTCCGCGTTGTCGTCGGCGATCGAGCGCATGGCGCCGGTGCTGCGCGCGCTGCGCCACGGCGATGGCGGGCTGGCACTGTTCAACGGCGCGCGCGAAGGCAGCCCCGCGCTGATCGAGGCGGTGCTGACCCAGGCCGGCCGCGCCGGGCGGGTGCCGGCCTCGATGACGGATGGCGGATTTCAGCGCCTGTCCGCCGGCCGCAGCCTGCTGATCGCCGATTGCGGCCGCCCCGCCGGCCCCGGGCTGGACCGCGCCGCCCAGGCCGGCACCTTGTCGTTCGAGCTGTCGATCGGCCGTGACCGCCTGATCGTCAACTGTGGCGCCGCCCCGTCGCCCTCGCTGCAATGGCGCGAGGCCTCCTGTGCCACCGCCGCGCATTCCACCCTGGTGATCGCCGATACCAGCTCGTCGGAGGTGCGCGCCGAGGGTCTCGGCCACCGGCCGGAGCACGTGGAGCAGCAGCGCCAGGAGGCGGGCGGCGCGCATTGGCTGGAAATGAGCCATGACGGCTGGAAACGCCCGTTCGGCGCGCTGCATCGCCGCCGGCTCTACATGGCCGACAGCGGCGACGACATCCGCGGCGAGGACGCCATCGAGGCGCCCACCCCGCAGCCTTACGTCATCCGCTTTCACCTGCATCCCGGCGTCGATGCCAGCCTGCAACAGGACGGCGAGGCGGTGCTGATGCGCCTGCCCTCCGGCAGCGGCTGGCGGCTGCGGGCCGATGGCGCGCGCATGGCGCTGGAGGAAAGCATCTATCTCGGCGGCGCCACGCCGCGCAAAGCCGAGCAGGTGGTGCTCTTCGGCTACGAGGACGGCGCCCAGCACATCAAATGGGCGATCACCCGGGTTGGGTGAGGCCCGAATCCCGCGCGCTGTGGGGGCCACGACATGAAGATCATCGAAATCGCCAATGTCGATTTCTCGCTGCGGCATTTCTTGCTCCCCCTCATGCGCGGCCTGCGCGCGCGCGGGCATGAGGTGGTGGGCGCCGCCGCCGAGGGCCCCCTGCTCGACGTGGCCCGCGCCGAGGGGTTTCGCGTGGTGGGCCTGCCCTTGGCCCGCAGCCTGTCGCCGGTGGCGCAGATCAAGGCGTTCCGCGCGCTGGTGGCCTTCCTGCGCGCGGAAAAACCCGATCTCGTGCACGGGCACATGCCGATCTCGGGCTTTCTCGCCCGCCTCGCCGCCCGCGTGGCGGGGGTGCCGAAGGTGGCCTACACGTGCCACGGGTTCTTGTTCAATCAGCCCGGCTCGCCGCTGCGCCGGGCGGTGGCGTTCGCGATGGAATGGATCGGCGGGCAGATCACCGACGTGCACATGACGGTGTCGACCGAGGAGGCCGCCGACGCGCGCCGCCTGTGGATCCACCGCCGCAGCACCGCCATCGGCAACGGCCGCGACCCCGCACGCTTCCATCCGGACCCCGAAGCCCGCGCCCGGCTGCGCGGCGCATTCGGCGTGCCCGAAGGCCGCGTGGTCATCACCGCCGTCTCCCGCCTGGTGCGCCACAAGGGGTTTCCCGAACTGCTCGCCGCCATGGCCGGCATCGACGCCGAATTGTGGGTGGTGGGCCAGCGCCTCGCGTCGGACCACGGCGAGGACATGGAGCCGTATTTCGCCCATTCCGGCCTCGGCCCCCGCCTGCGCCGCCTCGGCATGCGCGACGACGTGCCCGCCATCCTCGCCGCGTCCGACATCTTCACCCTGCCCAGCCATTTCGAAGGCCTGCCGATGTCGATCATCGAGGCCATGCTCACCGGCCTGCCCGTCGTCAGCACCGACATCAGGGGCCCACGCGAACAGATCATCCATGGGGAGACCGGCCTGCTCGTGCCGCCGCAAACCGTGGCGCCGCTGGCCGAGGCGTTGTCTCGTCTGGCCGCCGACCCCGCCTTGCGCGCCCGCATGGGCCAGGCCGGCCGCGCCCGCGCGCTGGCGCATTTCGACGAGGCTGTCGTGCTCGCCCGCACGCTGGACCTGCTCGGCGCGTAGGTTTATGCGGGCGGCATGACCGACATCATCAAGATCCGCCGCGCCCTTATTTCCGTGTCCGACAAAAGCGGGCTGGTGGACCTCGCCCGCGCGCTGGCGGCGAAGGACGTGGAGATCCTGTCCACCGGCGGCTCCGCCCGCGCGCTGCGCGAGGCCGGCATCCCCGTGACGGAAGTGGCCGACCACACCGGCTTCCCCGAGATCCTCGACGGCCGGGTGAAGACCCTGGTGCCGCAGATCCATGGCGGCATCCTCGGCCGGCGCGACCTGCCCGCCCATGTGGCGCAGATGGAAAAGCACCAGATCGCGCCGATCGATCTCGTGGCCGTTAATCTGTATCCGTTCGAGGCCACCGTGGCCGCCGGGGCGTCGTATGACGAATGCGTCGAGAACATCGACATCGGCGGCCCCGCCATGATCCGCGCCGCCGCCAAGAACCATGATTTCGTCACCGTGCTCACCGAGGCCGCGCAGTACGAGGCGGTGCTCGCGGAATTCAACGAGCACGGCGGCACCCGCATCGCCACCCGCCAGCGCCTGGCCGGCGAGGCCTATGCCCGCACCGCCGCCTATGACAGCGCGATCTCGATGTGGTTCGCCGCCCAGCGCGGCCACGCCTTCCCCGATCGCGTCACTCTGTCCGGCCAGCTGCGTCAAACCCTGCGCTACGGCGAAAACCCGCACCAGGAGGCCGCCTTCTACACCACCGCCAGCCGCGTGGGCGTCGCCACCGCCACGCAGGTGCAGGGCAAGGAGCTCAGCTACAACAACCTCAACGACACCGACGCCGCCTTCGAATGCGTGGCCGAGTTCGACGCGCCCACGGTGGTGATCGTCAAGCACGCCAACCCCTGCGGCGTGGCCTCGGCCGAGACGCTGTCGGAGGCGTGGGACCTTGCGTTGCGCTGCGATCCGGTCTCGGCGTTCGGCGGCATCATCGCCACGAACCGCACGCTGGACGAAGCCACCGCCGAGAAGATCGCCGGCATCTTCTCCGAGGTGATCATCGCCCCCGAGGTCACCGACGCCGCCCGCGCCGTGCTGGCACGCAAGAAGAACCTGCGGCTTCTCATCACCGGCGGCCTGCCCGATCCCGCCGAGCCCGGCCTGTCCATCCGCACCGTCTCGGGCGGCTTTCTCGCCCAGACCCGCGATGCCGGCCGTGTCAGCGCCGGCACGTTGAAGGTGGTGACCCGGCGCGCACCGACCGAGACCGAGCTGGCGGACCTGATCTTTGCATTTCGCGTCTGCAAGCACGTGAAATCCAACGCCATCATCTACGCCCATGCGGGCGCCACCACCGGGATCGGCGCCGGCCAGATGAGCCGGGTGGACAGCGCCCGCATCGCCGCCTGGAAGGGCGCCGAGGCCGCGAAGGCCGCTGGGCTCGACACGCCGCTCACCGAAGGCAGCGTTGTCGCGTCAGACGCGTTCTTTCCGTTCGCGGACGGTCTCGAGGCCGCCATCGCCGCGGGCGCCACCGCCGTGATCCAGCCCGGCGGCTCCATGCGCGACGCCGAGGTGATCGCCGCCGCGGACGCCGCGGGCATCGCGATGGTCTTCACCGGCATGCGCCATTTCCGGCACTGAATCTAACGAACGTAGACGCGAACCTCACGCGCAGGCGTGCCGCTGTCCTCCGTCACGCCGATATGGATCTTCTCCGGCTGAACGCCTTGCTCGGCGATGGCGCGCAGGATGGTGGTGGCGTCGTCCTGGGCCTGGGCATCCGGCACCTTGCCGCGCGCCACGGGGGTGACGACGTTGAAATCCGCATCGGGCTTGCGCGACTGCGCGGCCTCCACGGCGCGGGCCAGATCGGGGCGGAAATCGATCCCCGGCGCGTCGAACCGGATCACGGCCAGCGGCAGCGCCGGCAACGCGCGCACATTGGCCGGATCGGGCGCCACCGCGGGGTTGAAGGTTCGCTGGTCGATCAACGTGAGGTAGGGCGGGCTGAGGCTCGGCGTGCATCCGGCCAGCAGCAGCAACAGGCCGCAGGGCCGGATCACGCGCGGTAGTCCGGCTCGTCCCGGTCCAGAATGCGTTTCACGCTTTCCAGATGCATCCGCGCCGCTTCGCCGTCGCCCGACCGCATCTGGGCCGCCGTGTGTTCGATCACCTCGGGCGCCACCTCCATCAGCTTGCGGCCGGTGGACTGTGCCAGGCGCTGCACCTCGCAGGCGCGCTCCAGATAATACAGATCGTCCCAGGCGGTGGCGATATCGGGGCCCACCACCATCACGCCGTGGTTGCGCATGAACACGATCTCCGCTTCCCCCATCGAGGCGGCGATACGGTCGCCTTCCTGCTCGTCGAGTGCAAGACCGTTGTAGTGATCGTCCACGACCAGGCGGCCGTGGAATTTCAGCGCGGTCTGCCCGGCCCACACCAAGGGCGGGCCCTCGAGCATGGCCAGCGCCGTGGCGTTCGGCATATGCGTGTGCAGCGCCACCCGGGCGCGCGGCTTGTTGAAGTGAACGCGCGCGTGGATGAAAAACGCGGTGGCCTCCGGCACGCCGTCTCCGGCCACCACCTGGCCGTTGAAATCGCACACCAGCAGGCGCGACGCGGTGATCTCGGCAAACGCCCAGCCATACGGGTTGACGAGAAAAAGCGCGTCGCTCCCCGGCACCATGGCGGAGAAATGATTGCAGATCCCCTCGTGCAGGCCCAGCCGGTGGGCCATGCGAAAACACGCGGCGAGATCCACGCGGGCCTGCCGCACGGCATCCGTGTCGAGGTGGCTGTTGGACAGGATCGCCGGGGTGGGCATGTGAGCTTCGGGAATATGAGCTTGGGCCATGGTGAAGGGTCGCAGGATCAGCGGTGCGACACAAGTTCCAGGCGGTGGCTGCCGGGCAGAAACGGAAAGAACCACAGCGCGATATCGGGCCGTTCGTCGAAATTCGGCGTGTCGTGGCGGGTGGGATACACGGTGGTCGACTCCACCGTCTCGAACAGGTCCCGGCGCGCGTAGGTCACCTCCAACGTCTCGACCATTGCGAACCCGCCGGCCTGGCCGATCGTGCCGAAATTGTTGCCGTGCACGTGAACGGGCACGAAATCCAACGCCAGCGCCGCCAGCGCCGCCTGCACGCGGGCATTGAACGCCGGCTCGGCCAAATCGAGCAGCGTGTGGAACTCCAGGGTGATCTGCGCGAACCGGGCCAGGCAGGCGCGCGGCGTGGCGGCCAGCGCGTCCCACTCGGCGCCCTCGATATCCATCTTCAGGATGGGATCCACCGCGTCCGCGGGCAGCTTGGCCATGTGGTCTTGCAGCGTGAACAGCGCCGCGCCCGGCTTCGACACGGCGGCCACCCCTTCGCGATACCAGGTGAAAAGCGGGTGCGCGCCCGGCAAGGCGTCGATCGTGTGGTCGAACATCAGGATGCGATGGCCCTGCCCGGCCAGTTCCAGATCGAACGTGACGGAGGGGCCGATGCCCGCGCTCATCACCACCTGCGCGGGGGTCAGCGCGTCGAGCAGCACATAGCCGCCGTCGCCGTTGCCGCCGATGCGGCGCTTGGCCACGCCCACCACGTCCCGCGGCACCAGATGCAGAAGCGCCTCATATACGATACGCGATCCCATGCCTGCGGCTCCCCTGTCCAAGCCTGCATGTCGCATGTCCACCACGCCATCGCCACCGCCGTTAAGGATGTTGCAGGGGTGCTGCGGGGACAGCGGGACTTGCGGGGCTCGCGGGCTGCTTATAGGACAAGGCCCAGTTGGACGAGCGATCATGTCCCCACCGCCGGCGAAGCGCGCCCACGGCATCATGATCCACAGGAGGCAGCCATGGCGTCTAGTGCGGAAATCAGCGGCGACAATCCGGCTCTCGCGGTGCAGGCCGCCATTCTGGCGCGCCCCGTCACGAACGAACGCCGCATGGCCGACGCCATCCGCGCGCTCGCCATCGATGCGGTCGAGAAGGCGAAATCGGGCCATCCCGGCATGCCGATGGGCATGGCGGACGTCGCCACCGCGCTCTGGACCCGCTTTCACAAGTTCGACGCCGCCGACCCGCATTGGCCAGACCGCGACCGTTTCGTGCTGTCCGGCGGCCACGGCTCGATGCTGCTCTACGCGCTGCTGCACCTGACCGGCTTCGCCGGCATGACGATCGACGACCTGAAGAATTTCCGCCAGCTCCACTCGCCCGCCGCCGGCCACCCCGAATACGGCGAGCATCCGGGGATCGAGACCACCACCGGCCCGCTCGGCCAGGGCCTGGCCACCGCCGTCGGCATGGCGATCGCCGAGCGCGTTCTGGCCGCCCGTTTCGGCCGTTCGCTGGTCGACCACCGCACCTGGGTCACGGTGGGCGACGGCGACCTGATGGAGGGGATCAGCCAGGAGGCGATCAGCCTCGCCGGCCATCTCAAGCTGAACAAGCTCGTGGTGCTGTGGGACAACAACTCCATCAGCATCGACGGCGCCACCAGCCTGTCCACCAGCGAGGACCAGCTGAAGCGTTTCGCCGCCTGCGGCTGGGCCACCAAGGCGGTGGACGGGCACGACCCCGCGGAGATCGCGGCCGCCATCCAGGCCGCGATGCGTTCCTCGCGCCCCACCATGATCGCGTGCAAAACCATCATCGGCTTTGCCGCGCCCACCAAGGCCGGCACCGCCGGCGTGCACGGCGCGGCCCTGGGCCCCACCGAGGCGCAAGGGGCCAAGGCCGCCCTGGGCTGGAATTACGCGCCGTTCGAAGTGCCCGAAGGCCTTTCCGAACAATGGCAGGCCGCCGGCACACGCGGCGCCCCCGCCCGCCGCGCCTGGCTCAAGCGCCTGGCCCACCACCCCATGCGCGCCGAGTTCGAACGCGCCATGTCCGGCAAGCTGCCCGAGACCTTCCACGAGGCGGTGGCCGCCCTGCGCGCTGACATCGCCGAAACCAAACCCAGGATCGCCTCCCGCGCCGCCAGCCAGAAGGCGCTCGACGCGCTGGTGCCGGCGGTGGCGGACCTCATCGGCGGCTCGGCCGACCTCACCGGCTCCGTGCTCACCTTCGTCAAGGGCATGGGCTACATCACCCCCGGCAACTTCGCCGGCCGCTACCTGCATTACGGCATCCGCGAGCACGGCATGGCGGCGGCGATGAACGGCATGGCCGTCCACGGCGGCGTCATCCCTTACGGCGGCACGTTCTTCGTCTTCTCCGACTATATGCGCCCCGCCATCCGCATGGCCGCCATCATGCGCATCCGTGTCATCCACGTGCTCACCCATGACAGCATCGGCCTCGGCGAGGACGGCCCCACGCACCAGCCGGTTGAGCAGCTCGCCAGCCTGCGCGCCATGCCCGGCGTGTTCATGTTCCGCCCCGCCACGGCCATGGAAACCGCCGAGTGCTGGGAACTGGCGATCCGCCGCGCCGACGGCCCCAGCCTTCTCGCCCTCTCGCGCCAGGCCCTGGTGGAATACCGCACAGACACCGGCGAGAACCGCAGCGCCAAAGGCGGCTACGTGCTGGCCGAGGCCGACGGCCCCCGCCAGGCCACGCTGATCGCCACCGGCAGCGAGATCCAGATCGCCATGACGGCACGTGAGACGCTGGCGGCCATGGGCATTCCCGTCGCCGTGGTGTCGCTGCCGTGCTGGGAGCTGTTCGAGCAGCAGGACGAAGCCTACCGCACCAGCGTGCTCGGCGGCGTCCCGCGCGTGGGGGTCGAAGCGGCGTCCGGCTTCGGCTGGGAGCGCTGGCTCGGCCCCGACGGGATCTTCATCGGCATGAGCACCTTCGGCGCCTCCGGCCCGTTCGAGGAAGTCTACAAGCATTTCGGCATCACGCCGGAGGCGATCGTCGCCGCTGTAAAGCGGCGCGTCGCTTCTTAACCATCCGCATCACCCTATAAGAGAAGAGACGAAAAACATGGCCGTGAAGGTTGCTATCAACGGGTTTGGGCGCATTGGCCGCCTGGTGCTGCGCGCGATCGTCGAAAGCGGTCGGTCTGATGTCGAGGTCACCGCCATCAACGACCTCAGCAGCGTTGAGGCCAGCGCCCACCTGTTCCGCTACGACAGCGTCCACGGCCGTTTCCCCGGCGAGGTGCATGTCGATGGCCAGACCATCACCATCCACCACAACGGGCGCACCTACGGTCCCATCACCGTCTCCGCCGAGCGCGACCCCACGAAGGTCCCCTACCAGGGCATCGACGTGGCGATGGAATGCACCGGCATCTTCACGTCCAAGGAAAAGGCCTCGGCCCTCCTCACCGCCGGCGCCCGCAAGGTGCTGATCTCGGCCCCCGGTGAAAACGCCGACGCCACCATCGTCTTCGGCGTCAACGAAAAGACGCTCACGAAGGACATGACCATCGTGTCCAACGCCTCCTGCACCACCAACTGCCTGGTGCCCGTCGTGAAGGTGCTGCACGACAACTTCAAGGTCGTGCGCGGCTACATGCTCACCATCCACAGCTACACCGGCGACCAGCCCTCGGTGGACACCTTCCACAAAGACCCCCACCGCGCCCGCGCCGCCGCCGTCTCCATGATCCCCACCTCCACCGGCGCCGCCAAGGCCGTGGGCCTCGTGATGCCCGAACTGAAGGGCAAGCTCGACGGCAGCTCCATCCGCGTCCCCACCCCCAACGTCTCCCTCGTCAGCCTCGACGTCGTGCTGGAACGCACACCCACCAAGGACGAGGTCAACGCCGCCATGAAGGCCGCCTCCGAAGGCGCGCTCAAGGGCATCCTGGGCTACAACACCGCGCCGCTGGTCAGCTCGGACTTCAACCACATCGCGATGTCGAGCACGTTCGACGCCACCCAAACCGCCGTCGTCGATGGCGGCCTGGTGCGCGTGCTGTCCTGGTACGACAACGAGTGGGGCTTCTCCAACCGCATGTCCGACACCGCAGCCCTCCTCGGCACCCTTTAGATAACACCGCCGACCAACCGACCGACCGACCGACCGACCGATCATAATCGATCGGTCGGACATCGCGCGCCGGATCCCACCCCCACCCTCCGGCGGCCACCAAAGGATAAAGAATGACCGTTCGTACCCTCGATGGGCTCGATGTCTCGGGCAAGCGCGTGCTGATACGCGCCGACCTCAACGTGCCCGTGCGCGATGGCCGGATCACCGATCTCACCCGCATCGAACGCCTGTCCCCCACCATCCGCGAATTGTCGGAAAACGGCGCCCGCGTCATCGTCTGCAGCCATTTCGACCGACCGAAAGGCCGGCGCGTCACCGCCATGTCGCTCGAGCCGATGGCGCTCGCCTTGCAGGAGGTGCTCGGCCGCCCCGTCCATTTCGCCAATGACTGCATCGGCGTCCAGGCCCAGCAGGTCATCGAGCGCCTGGCCCCCGGCGACGTCGCGGTGCTGGAAAACACCCGCTTCCACCCGGGCGAGGAAGACAACGACCCGTCTTTCGCCGCCGAGCTCGCAAAACTCGCCGACCTCTTCGTGAACGACGCCTTCTCCGCCGCCCACCGCGCCCATGCCAGCACCGAAGGCGTGGCCCATCTGCTCCCCTCCTGCGCGGGGCGGCTGATGCAGGCCGAGCTCGAAGCGCTCACGGCGGCCCTGGGCACCCCCGTCCGCCCGGTGATGGCCATCGTCGGCGGCTCCAAGGTCTCCACCAAGCTCGATCTTCTCGGCAACCTCGTGGGCCGCGTGGACATCCTCGTCATCGGCGGCGCCATGGCCAACACCTTCCTCGCCGCCCAGGGCAAAGCCGTCGGCCGCTCGTTGCAGGAAAGCGAGATGCACGACACGGCGCGCGAGATCGCCGCACGCGCCAGATCGGCGAACTGCACCATCGTCCTGCCGGTGGACGCGGTCACCGCCCGCGAGTTCCGCGCCGATCCCCCCACCGAGACCGTGACCATCGACGCCATTCCCGCCGATTCCATGATGCTCGACGTCGGCCCCGCCACGGTGGCCGACCTCATCGCCCGCCTCGCCTACGTCAAAACCCTGGTCTGGAACGGCCCGCTGGGCGCCTTCGAAACCCCCCCGTTCGACGCCGCCACCGTGGCCCTCGCCCACGCCGTGGCGGATGCCACCCAGTCCGGCGCCCTGAAAAGCGTGGCCGGCGGTGGCGACACCGTCTCCGCCCTTCGCCACGCCGGCGTGTTGGACAAACTCAGCTACGTCTCCTCGGCCGGCGGCGCGTTCCTGGAATGGATGGAAGGCAAAACCCTCCCCGGAATCGCCGCTCTCGAAACCAAGACCGAGACCCATCCCGGCGAAGCGGCGAATTCATAAACAAACCGGAACAAATACGACGTGGATCGGCGGCGACGCTCAACCGCTCGCATCTGAAACCCGCCTGCCGTACCCTTGCCGCCGCGCCGCCGCCAGAACGCCCCGCGGCAAGGGCACCCGCCCGATATCCAACGCCGGCGCAACCCGCCGCACGCGCACCGCCTTCGGGCCGGCCATGGCGGGGCGGGGCGCGGGCGCCCGCACCCCCGGTATCTCCACCCCCAGCATGCGGCAGACCGGCCCCAGAATACGACGCGCCCGCGCCACATCCTCCAGCAGCGCCTGCATGTCCGGCTCCGCCAGCAAGGTCCGCAGCTGCCCGGCAAAGCAGGCCGCCTCATACGGCATCACCCGCATCAGCCAGCCAAACCCCACCGGCAGCGTGCCGCGTCCAGGCATCTCAAGTGGCACGCATGGCGCACCCGGCGTGGCGGGCGCGCCCATCGCAGGGTTCGCGCAAGCCGGAACCAGGCGTTTCCAGCCACCCCGATAGCGCCCCAGCCGCACCCGCTCCAGCAGCGCCAGAAACGCCACCTCGGCCCGCCGCACCCGGGTCCACACCAGCACGATCATGCCGGCCTGCATCAGCCCGCGCCCCAGGCACGCCGCAACCGCCTGGCACAAGGCCGAGGTGGTCAGCGCGAAACGAGTGGCGGGGGGTGAAAACTCCATGAACATAAATAGAACACAAAAAGGCAGCCGGCTGCAAGGAAATCCGTGGCGCCGCGCTCTCTCACGCCCGCGCGGCATCCCCACCAACACGCCGGTAGACACAGGAAGAGAAATGTCTCATTAATAAATCTCCTCATCGTCAATGGAAAATTAACCGATGCGTGCGAATCTCGGCCGCATGATCTCTCCAAGCTCCCTCTCGGCCTTCTCCGCCAGCGCCACCAACGGCGCCGTCTCCATTCGGCCAAGCCCCCCGGCGGGTCAGGTCGCGCAGGCCCAGCAGGTGCGCGCGCAATCCGCCGCACCGCCGGGTCAGTCGGCCGGGCAAGGCAGCGGCGGGCCAGCACAATCGCCCGCCCGGCCAGCACCTGGGCAGATCCTGCCAAGGGGGTCGTTGCTCAATCTGAGTGTGTGAGAGGCGTCTCGACCGTGACGCCATCACCACGCGAACGGTGAAAATACGGCCCGCAGGCGGTTAACGATTGCGAAAGCACGGCAACTGCGCAACAACGGCGTATGGAATACTTAACGGTTTCTTATCGCAACGCATGTCGATCCGTCGTTCGGTCGGCCAGATACGCGATTCTCACGTCGTTCGTGCTTGCCGCCACGTCGCTGCAGCCCACCCAGGCAGGCACGCCCATTCAGGATATGGTCGCAACCTATCCCTCGATGGCCGACTCCATCTACAACCGGTTCAACGTGAACATCCCGCATAACAAGCGCGCTTCCACCGGCGGCTACGATATCGCGCCCATGCCGAACCAGAACAGCTCGGCCCCGCGTGTGGTGGAATCCACCAGCCCCGAGGTTTCGCCATCGATGCTGGGCGGCAAGTCCAACAGCTATCGCGGCGAAGGCTTCGTGTCAGGCTCAAGCCCGCAAGGCATCCAGCAGCCCAAGCGCATGCCGATGCCCGGCATCAGCCTCAAGGTGCCGCTCTACTGACCTTGCCGCGGGCATCCTCGGCATGCTGAACGCGCTCACCGCCCTCATCTGCTGCCAATTCGCCGGCGAGGTCATTGCCCGCGCCGCATCGCTCCCCTTGCCGGGCCCGGTGATCGGGCTTCTCCTGTTGCTCGCCTACCTCATCGCGCGCGACCGTGCGCCGGATCGTGAGCTGACCGCCACAAGCGGCTGGCTCCTGCGCCATTTCGGCCTCCTCTTCGTCCCGGCGGGCGTCGGCGTGATCACCCAGCTGGACGTGCTCGGCGACAATTGGCTTCCCCTGCTGATCGCAATCCCGGTCTCCACCCTGCTGGGCCTCCTCACCACCGGCTGGGTGATGCAGCGTCTGTCGCGCACATCAGAGCCTGACGAGTCGGGATCGAAGACATCGTGATGCCCGCACCGCGATCACGTTTATGCGTCGGGACGAAGCAGCCCGAAGTCCACATCACCTAGCGTGGAAAAGCTGTTCACGCTGTGGGTCTATCTCGAGACCACGCCGCTGCTGGGCCTCGCCGCCACCTTGCTGGTCTGGCAGGCCGCCTCGGCCATCGCCGGGCGCATGGGCGGAATCGCGCTGGCCAACCCCATGCTGATCTCGGTCTGCCTGCTGTCCGCGCTTTTGCTGCTCACGCACACGTCCTACGCCGCGTATTTCCAGGGCGCGCAATACGTCCATTTCCTGCTGGGTCCGGCCACGGTGGCGCTGGCGCTGCCGATGTATGCCAACCTGTCGCGCATCCGCCGGTCCGCCCGCGCCATTCTGCCGGCCCTGCTGACGGGCTCGCTGGTCGCGGCCGTCAGCGCCATGTTGATCGCCCGCCTGCTCGGCGCGCCACGCATCGTCGTGCTGTCGCTGGCGCCGAAATCCGTCACCACCCCCATCGCCATGGCCGTCGCCGAACAGATCGGCGGTCAGCCCTCGCTGGCGGCGGTGTTCGTTCTGCTCACCGGCCTGTGCGCCATCGTGCTGATCGGCCCCGCCATGCGCGTGGCCGGCGTGTCGGACATGCGGGCGCAGGGCCTGGCCGCGGGCATGGCGGGCCACGGCCTCGCCACCGCGCGCATGCTTCTGGTCAGTGAAACCGCCGGCGCCTTCGGCGGCCTCGCAATCGGCCTCAACGGCGTCATCACCGCCATCCTGGTGCCGCTGCTCGCCACATTCCTGCGATAGACCTCTACGTGAGGGAGGATTCAACCTCGGGGGCAAGCGACTTCACCAGCTCGAACACCCGCTTGCGAACGGCGGGATCGGTGATGCGGTAATAGGCGCGCACCAGCTCCAGCGTTTCCCGACGATTCAACGTGTCGTCATTGCCGAACCCGTCCTGCGCCTCGGAAAATCCCATCGCGCGGCGGGCGCCCTGGGTGCCAGACTGACCGCCATAGGTCTGTGCCAGTTTTTCAGGCATATCATCATAAAAGAAACTGATCGGCACATCGAGCACGCGCGACAGATCGAACAGGCGCGACGCGCTTACCCGGTTCACACCGCGCTCGTATTTCTGCACCTGCTGAAACGTCAGCCCCAAAGCCTCGCCCAGCCGCTCCTGCGACATGCCCATCAACGTGCGGCGCAGGCGCATCCGGCTGCCCACATGCCCGTCGATCGGGCTCTGGCGCGAATCCTTGTCACCGGCGGGTTTGTCGAAATCGTCCAGGCCCTCGGGTGACTTCATGGGATGCTCCAAACAATCGCACCAGCCTATCCCGTCCCCAGAGAGGGCGGATGGATCCAGTGCCGACGATAGCCAGCGGTTGTCCGAAAGGTTAACGCTACAACCCCCAATCGTCAATGATTTGTTTACTTATTCAGATTCAGACCGTCGCCCGCCGAGACCGCCGGCCGCCGATCGCGCCCAGCAACGTCACCAGCCCGGCCAGCACGAGGGGGATCGCCAGGCCCAGCCGCGCGAACGGGGTGGGCGGCAGCGGCGGCGGCAGGCCCACCACCAAAACGCCCTGCTCGCCCATGCCGAGCCGGCCCAACTCCCGTCCGTTCGCGTCGA
>JANYFG010000058.1 GCA_025362815.1 Rhodospirillales bacterium | reverse complement strand
CGGAAAATAAGGCTCAATCTGGCGCATTTGCGCTTCCGACAACCAAATCAAGTCATTCATTAACAGTGCCCCCTCAACACCGTCAGTGAATCAATCCGCAGACGCGCGTGCAAGCGTTTTAACAGGTCCTGACCCTAGGTGCGGTTCGAGGTCCGCTCGATCAGGTCCTGCGGCACCCAGGCGCGCATCACCACCCATTTGCCGCCATGCATTTCCAGCCGCAGGCGCAGATGGCCCTCATCGCCGTCCTCGTTGTGAACTGTGACGGTAAAGGCCGCCGGGCTTTCGAAGAACGCCCAGTCAAAGCAGTTGAACGGGTTCGGGTCAGACCCGGGCGCCCGCATCTGACGCATCACGGCAACAAGATTTTGCGGCGTCACCTCTCGGTCAACGGATGTCTCCATGATGCCGCTGATGAACGATGAACCGAAAGGCGGCAGGGTGTTGGACGCCAGCTGGGCCTGCATCGGGCCGATCACCCCGTCGGCGATGTCCTGCTTCAGGCCGTCGCGGACCGTTTTCCAATCGACCCCGCGTTCCAGCGCCGCGGTATCGCCGCGTTCCAAGTCCATCTCCAACTGATAAAGCGCCACATAGGGCGAGACCATGTAGGCAAGCGCCAGGAGCACGCAAAAGCACGGCAGACCGATACGGGGCTTTGACAAAGCGGAGCCAATGAACAGCGAGCGCATGGGTTCGATCCATTTTCTGATGCACAGTTCAGAACGGCAGAATTCGCGTATCGACATCGTGCCGACACCCTCGCTTAAAAACCTTAACAAAGTATGTCGATCACGACACAACCGCGTGAGCCTGACGGCGAATTTGTAACATGCGTGGCATGTCGTCTGCTGGTATTTTAGCCCCCTGTTGACGCATCGCGCGGCCGGCGTGCCAGGGGCACGGCGAATTGCGGCTCGGTATCCCAGGGAAACAGGATCCAGGTGTCCTGCGACACTTCCGTGATGAAGCTGTCCACCAGCGGCCGGCCGGCCGGCTTGGCGTAGAGCGTGGCAAAATGGGCCGCTGGAAGCAGGCCGCGCACGATCTGCGCCGTGGCACCGGTGTCGACGAGATCATCGACGATGAGAAACCCGGTGCCATCGCCGGCGGCCGCGGGCAGTTTCGTCACCTCCGGCACGCCGATCGTTTCGTCCTGGTAGGTGACGACGCAAACCGTCTCGATCAGCCGCACATCCAGTTCGCGTGCCACGATCGCCGCCGGGATCATGCCGCCGCGCGTGATGGCCACAATGCCACGAAACGGCGGCAGGTCCATCAGGCGCCAGGCCAGCGCGCGACTGTCGCGGTGAAGCTGGTCCCAGGTCACGGTATAGTAATGTATAGTCATCAGAACATGCGCCCGCCATTCGGTACGGCATGGCCCGGTGCCAGCAAAACCACCTCTCCCGCCGCATCGGGCACACCCAAGGTGAGAACCTCGCTGATGAACGGGCCAATCTGGCGTGGGGGGAAATTCACCACCGCCACCACCTGCCGGCCCAACAGCTGCTCGGCGGTGTAGTGGACCGTGATCTGCGCCGACGACTTTTTGATCCCAAGCTCGACGCCGAAGTCGATCGCGAGCCTGAACGCCGGTTTGCGCGCCTTCGGGAACGGCTGCACGTCCACGATGGTGCCCACGCGGATGTCCAGAATCTCGAAGTCCTCGATCGTTGCCAATGCTCTGCCCACCTTGCTGCGACCCAATCATGTTCGCGGCCAACACTGTTGCCAATGGGGGGGCTGCGTGCCAGCGTCATGGCCTTGTTTTTGGGCGAGAATTCATGCGCGATTTCCACTTTCCCGGGCGTAGCCCGGCCGTGTCCACCAACGGCATGGCGGCGACGTCGATGCCGGCCGCAACACTCGCGGCGCTCGATGTGCTCCGGGCCGGCGGCAATGCGCTCGATGCCGCGGTGGCGGCTGTGGCCGTTCTATGCGTGGTCGAGCCGGCCTCCACCGGCATCGGCGGCGACTGCTTCTGCCTCTATGCCCCCGCCGGGCAGGACCCAATCGCGCTCAACGGGTCGGGCCGCGCGCCCGCTGCGGCGACGATCGATTTTTATGAGTCGATCCAGATGCGCGAGCCCGATGCCAACTCCGCCCACTCCGTCACGGTGCCCGGCGCCATTTCGGCGTGGGAAACCCTTCTGGCGGCGCACGGCACCAAGGGGCTGGACGAGTTGCTGCGCCCGGCCATCGGATACGCCGAACACGGCCACGGCATCACCTCCAAGGTGGCGCATGACTGGGCCGGCAGCGTGGACAAACTGCGCAAGGGCGGCGCCGACCCGTTTGTGCCGGCGCCCCGGATGGGCGACGTGTTTCATCAGCCGCAGCTCGCCGCCACGCTGAAGGCTATCGCGGCCCGTGGCAGCCGCGCCTTCTACGAGGGCGAGATCGCCGCCGACATGGTGGCCACCTTGCGCGCCCGCGGCGGCCTTCACACCGAGGCCGATTTCGCCGCCGGTCGCACCGCCGCCGAATTCGTCACGCCCATCCATACCGGCTTTCGCGGCAACGAGGTCTGGCAATGCCCGCCAAACGGGTCCGGCATGATCGTTCTGATGATGCTGGGCCTGCTGCGCGGCTGGGACCCGGCGCCGGATGGCCCGATGGGGCTGACCCGCATGCACCGCCACATCGAGGCCGCGCGGCTTGCCTATCGCGACCGCGACGCCTTCCTGGCAGATCCCGCCCAGGTTGATGTGGACGTGGCGCATCTGACCAGTGCGGCCTATCTCGACAGCCTGCGCGCCCTGATCCGCGATGACGTGGCGATGGCGGAGCTGCCCGCACCCGGCCAGTCCGATCTGGCGAAGCACAAGGACACCGTCTATCTCTGCGTGGTCGATCGCGACGGCAATGCGTGCAGCTTCATCAACTCGCTGTTCGAGGGTTTCGGCTCCGGCATCTGGGCGCCGAAATCGGGCGTGTTCATGCAAAATCGTGGTTCTGGATTCCGGTATGAGCGCGGGCACCCCAACTGTATCGCGCCGAACAAGCGGCCGATGCACACGATCATCCCCGCCATGGTCACGAAGAATGGCCGCACCGTGATGCCCTACGGCGTGATGGGCGGCCATTTTCAGCCGATGGGCCAGACGCTGTTTCTCAGCAATCTCTACGATTACGGGCTGGACGTGCAGGAGGCGCTGGACCTGCCCCGGCTGTTCCCCCGCCTGGGCCGCATCCAGGCCGAGCGCGGCATTCCCGCCGATATCGTGTCTGGCCTGTCCCGCATGGGCCACGGCGTGGACGCGTTTGACAAACCGCATGGCGGCGGCCAGGCGATCTTTATCGACCACGATCGCGGCGTGCTGATCGGTGGATCCGATCCCCGCAAGGACGGCATGGCGCTGGGGTATTGAGGCCATGAAGCTTTACAGTTCCGTGGGCCCCAACCCCCGCGCCGTGCGCATGTTCGCCGCCGAGCGCGGCGCGGTGTTGGAGATCGTGAAGGTGGATCTGCGCGGCGGGGAAAACAGGCGTGAGGCGTTTCTGGAGAAAAATCCCGCCGGTCAGACGCCCGCGCTCGAGTTGCCCTGTGGCACCGTGCTCGCCGAGATAACCGCCATTTGCGAGTATCTTGACGAGGTCACGCCAGGGCCGTCGCTGATCGGCGCCACACCGCGGGAGCGGGCCGTCACGCGCATGTGGGTACGGCGCATCGACCTCAACATCTGCGAGCCGATGGGCCAGGGGTATCGCTACGGCGAGGGCCTGGGCATGTTCGAAGGCCGCATGCGCTGCCTGCCGGAGGCGTCGGCGGGCCTGAAGCTGATCGCACAGGAGAAACTGGCCTGGCTGGATGGGCTCGTCGAAGGCCGCGCCTTCATCTGCGGCGACCGCCTCACGCTCGCCGATATCCTGCTGTTCGTGTTCCTCGATTTCGGCGCCAAGGTGGGCCAGCCGCTCAGCGAGGAGCTGTCGATGCTTCCGGCCTGGTTCGACAGAATGCGGGCGAGGGCGTGCGCCGCCGCCTGATCAGCTTCCCACGAAGGCGTTGAACGTGATCAGCGTGTAGGTGTCGGCCACTCCGTCCAGCGTCTGCACGCGTTCGGTCACGAACAGGCCGGTGTCCTGTTCGGGCGACAGGTAGAATTTCGCGAGCAGGTCGTATTGGCCGGAGGTGGAATAAAGCTCGGACAGTTCCTCGATCTCGTCGGCGGCCAGTTGGGCGACCTTGTAGGCCTGGCCCATGTCGCATTTAAGCTGGACGAAAATCGCGCGCATGGAAAACTCCGGCTGACGGTCAGGCGTGCATCATGCCACGCTCCGTCGTTCCGGCCCAGCGCGCGTCCCACGGGTGACGCCGTGCCGCGCGCGGATTAGTCTTCGCCCAAAATGGGCAGGGACTCGCAACACATGGCCACCACACCGAAGGCTGCAGCAAAAATTCGCGCCGGCGGCCGCGTGCTGGCGGACGCGCTCGTGGCGCAAGGGATCGACCATGTCTTCGCCGTGCCCGGTGAAAGCTACCTCGACGTGCTCGACGGGCTCTACGCCGTCAGCGCCAAGCTGCATCTCGTGACCTGCCGGTTCGAGGCGGGCGCGGTGAACATGGCCGAAGCTTACGGCAAGCTGAACGGCAGGCCCGCGGCCGCCTTCGTCACCCGGGGGCCGGGCGCGTGCCACGCCGCGATCGGCGTGCATATCGCGTTTCAGGACAGCACGCCGCTGCTGCTCTTCGTGGGCCAGATTCCGTTCGCCGAGACCGACCGCGAAAGCTTCCAGGAGGTCGATTACCGGCGCATGTTCCAGCCGCTGGCCAAATGGGTCACGCAGATCGACGACGCCTCTCGCATTCCCGAACTGGTGGCCCACGCCGTCGACGTCGCCATATCCGGCAGGCCGGGCCCGGTGGTGATCGCCTTGTCCGAGGAGATGCAGAAACACCTCGTCACCGTGCCGGATATCGGGCGAGCGCCGGTCAGCCGGCCGCATCCCGACCCCTCGGCGGTGGCCGAGTTCGCCGTGCTGCTCAAGGCGTCTCGCAAACCGCTCGCCATTTTGGGCGGGTCTGGCTGGACGGAACAGGGGCGGGCGGATATCGGCGCGTTCCTGCGTGCGCACGACATCCCCACAACCGTGGCGTTCAGACGGCAGGCGCTTTACGACGGCACGGCGGAGAATTTCGCAGGCGACCTTGGTGTCGGCTCCGACCCCGCTTTGGTCGCCCGCGTGAAGGATGCCGACCTGATCCTGGCCATCGGCACCCGTCTGGGGGAGGCGGTGTCGCAGGGCTACACCCTGTTCGAGGCCAGCGGCGGCACGCCGATCGTGCATGTGCACCAGGAGCCTTCGGAGATCGGCCGGGTGTTTCGCCCGGTGCTGGGCGTCGCCACCGATCTCAACGCCTTTGCCGCCCAGGCGAGGCTGCTCAAATCCGGCCCCTGCAAATGGGCGGACTGGACGCGCGAGCTCCGGGCGCTGCGTATGAAATCCTATGCGGTGCCGGCGTATGACGGGCCGCTCAATCTGGGGCAGGTGATGCGCGACCTCGAAGCCTTGCTCGAGCCCGACGCTTTGATGACCTGCGATGCCGGCAACTTCGCCACCTGGGCGCCGCGCTTCATGAACTTCTCCGACAACCAGCGCTTCTTCGGCCCCACCAATGGCGCCATGGGCTACGGCGTGCCGGCCGCCGTTGGCCTGAAGATCGCCCATCCCCAGCGCCAGGTGGTGTGCTTCGTGGGCGATGGCGGTTTTCTCATGACAGGCCAGGAGATCGCCACCGCCTTTCACCACGGCGTGGCGCCCATCGTGCTGGTGTTCAACAACCAGATGTACGGCACCATCCGCATGTATCAGGAACGCACCTACCCAGGCCGCGTGTCCGGCACGGCGCTGACCAATCCGGATTTCGCGAAGTTCGTGGAAAGCTTCGGCGGGCATGGCGAGGTCGTGGCCGAGACGGCCGAGTTCGCCCCGGCGTTTCGCCGCGCCGTGGCCAGCGGAAAGCCCGCGGTGATCGAATTGCGGATGAACCCCGAGCAGATCACCTCACGCGCCACGATCACGCAGCTTCGCGCTCAGGCGGGCGGGCCGAAACACCCCGTCGCCACCAAGCGGGCGGCGGCAAAGCCGCGTGCGAAAACGCGCTGAAACGCCTTTAGGCCGGGTGCGATCCGCGGGAGATGTCCGGCTCGCCGTCCGCAGTGTCCGAATCGATCGCCTCGGCCGTCGCCTCGCCGCCTGTGCCGATGAGATTCAGGCTGGCGTAGATCGCGCGTTCATACGCGTGGAAAGCGTCCAACGCGGCGGGATCGGCGAAGGGCAGAAGCTGCGTCATGAACAGGCCGCACACGCCGGCATGCGGGTCAATCCAGTAATAGGTGTTGTAAAGCCCGGCCCAGGCGAGGCTCCCGGCACTGCGGCCTTCCGCCGTTTGGGCGGTGTTGACCATGAAGCCGAGGCTCCATTTCAGAGCCTGGTCCGGATACAAGACCACGTCCTGCGACAGCCGGGGTACCGACGTCATCATCGGCGCGACGCTGACATCGCCCGTCTGCGCCGTGGTGAAGGCCGACTGCATGTCGGGGCCGAGGAGGGAGCCGGACAACACCGCCTGCAGGAATTTCAGATAATCCGCTGCCGTGCTGTGCAGCATGCCGCCGCCTGCCAGGAAGGGCAGCTCGCTGGCCACCGGAAGGTCGAGCCGATGCAGGCTGCCATCTGCGTCGCGCTGGTGGACAGCCATGCGCCTGGCCTCGTGGTCGGCGCCGGGCAGGAAGGTGGTGTCGCGCATGCCCAACGGTTCGGTGATCTCGGTGCGGATCAACTCGTCGAGCCGCAGGCCTGTCACGACCTCGCAGGCGCGGCCGACGATGTCGGTGTTGATGCCGTAGTTCCACTGGCTGCCGGGTTCGAACAGCAGCGGCACGCGGCGAAGCTCGTCGGGGCCGGTGGGGATGCGGGGCAGGTTGAGGGTAGCCTGGAGATGGCCCAACGGTTGGTTCCAGGTGTCGTAGCCGTAGCCGGCCGTGTGCGTCAGCAGGTGGCGGAGCGTGACGAGGGTGTGGCCGGGATTGAGGATCGGGCGGCCGTCGAGACCAAAGCGTTCGAACACCACCGGCTCCGTCAGCTCGGTCAGAACGTCGCAGATGGGGTCGTCGAGATCGAGCAGGCCGCGCTCCACCAGACGCAGCGCCAGGGCCGACGTGATGGCCTTGGTCATGGAGGCAATACGCGCCACGCTGTCCAGCGTCATGGAAACATCGGTGTCGCGCTCGCCCAGGGCGCGGCTGTGGATCACGCCATGTCGGTCGGCTGCCATGGCCACCGCGCCAGTGAGGCCAGCCGCTTTGACGGCGTGTTCCAAGGCGTCATCGATGTCCGAACCCATGCCCGTCTCCTGCGACCGTGGACCGGACGTTCAGGGTAACGTCCGGTGACGTCAGGGGTTGCCTAACGGCCGATGGCGTAGCCTTGCATGCCGCGGGGGTTGGCGCCGGCGAACATCTGGCCATCGGGCTCGATCCGGGCGGCGGAGATCCGGCCCTCGGTCCAGTCGCCGCCCAGCTCGGCCTTGTGGCCGCGGCGGATGAGTTCGGCGAGAACGGACGGGTCGTAGCGGCCTTCCAGCACAACCTTGCCCGGGCGTGCCACGCGGGGCCAGAAGCTGCTCGGCCAATGTTCGGTGTGGAAGTTCGGCGCGTCGATGGACTGCTGGATGCTGAGATTGTGATGCAGCATGCGCAGCAGCATCACCGGCTGCCACTGGTCCTGCTGCTCGCCGCCTGGGGTGCCCAGGCTCATCCAGGGCGTGCCGCCGCGCAGCACCATGCTGGGCGAGAGCGTGGTGCGTGGGCGCTTGCGCGGCGCGGTGGAATTGGGATGGCCGGGCTTGACCCAGAACATCTGTCCGCGTGTGGACAGCGGGAAGCCGAGCTCCGGCACCACGGGCGAGGATTGCAGCCAGCCGCCGGACGGTGTGGCACTGACCATGTTGCCCCATCGATCGATGACATCCACATGGCAGGTGTCGCCGCCGGTCGCGCCCAGACGCGCCACGGTGGGCTCGCCCGCGCCGGGGTCCAGCGACAGCATGGCGATACGATCCTGGGCGTGGTGATCGACGTCGGCGGTGTAGCCCGGGATCTGGCCGGGGCGCAGTTCCATCGAGGCGGTTTCGCCCACCAGCTTGCGGCGCTCGTCGTTGTAAGCGTCTGACAGGAGGGTGGCCAACGGGACCTGGGCGAAATCGGGGTCGCCGTAATAGGCCTCGCGGTCGGCGAAGGCGAGTTTGGCGCATTCGATGATGGTATGGGCGAAATCGGCGCCGTAGGGGTCCATGGCCGCGAGATCGAAGCCCTTGAGCAAGGCGAGCTGTTGCAGGAACGCGGGCCCCTGGCTCCAGGTGCCGCATTTCAGAAGGGTGTGGCCGTGATAGTCGATGCTGACGGGGGCTTCGACGGGGGCGGACCAGCGGGCCATGTCATCGGCGGTCAGCAGGCCTTTGTTGCGACGGCCGGAACTGTCCATGATCTCGGTTTCATAGAACTTGCCCACTGCCTCGGCGCAGAAGCCGCGATAGAAGGCGTTGCGGGCGGCGTCGATCCGCGCCTCGCGCGAGGGCCCCACGGCCTCGCGCAGCAGCCGCTCCCAGAAATCGGCGAGTGCCGGGCGGGAGAACAGGCCGCCCACCTGCGGTATGTTGCCGTTCAAAAGCCAGGTGGCGGCGCTGGTGGGCCATTCCTGGTCGAACAGCGGCTTGACGGTGGCGATGGCGGCGGGGATTCGCGGCACCAGGTGAATGCCGCGCCGGGCGTAGCCGATCGAGAACTCCAGAACATCCGCCAGCTCCCATGTGCCCCAGTCGCGCAGCATGGTGGCCCAGGCGTCGAACGCGCCGGGCACCACGGCCGGCAGCAGACCGGTGCCGGGGACGAGATCGAGGCCGAGGCCTGCGTAACGCTCGCACGTGGCGGCATCCGGCGCCACGCCCTGACCGCAGATCACGTGCTGCTTGCCGGTCTTGGCGTCGTGAATGATGATGGGCGCATCGCCGCCGGGTCCGTTCAGATGCGGCTCGGCCACATTGAGCGCGAAGCCCGCGGCCACGGCGGCATCGAACGCGTTGCCGCCGCGTTCCAGCACGGCCATGCCCACGGCGCTTGCGATCCAATGTGTGGTGGCGACCACGCCGAAGGTGGCGGCGATTTCGGGCCGAGTGGTGAACATATGTCGCTCCGGAGCTTGCGGGAGCCGCAGGGTAGCCTGTAGCGGTGCGGTGTCAAAACGCGGGTGGGTGGAAATGCTGGTTCTGGTCGTGGGGCCCTCGGGTGCCGGAAAGGACACCTTGCTCGACAGGGTGAGGGATAGGCTCGCCGGTGCGCGGCATATCCGCTTCGCGCGGCGCGAAATCACGCGGCCCGCCACGCCTGGCGGTGAGGATCACTTCGAAATCGATATGGCGAGGTTCGTTCGCACGCGAGACGCCGGCGGCTATGCGCTGTGGTGGGAGGCCCACGGGCTGGCCTACGGAATCGGTGTGGATATCCTGGCGGACATCGCGTCAGGCGGCACCGTGGTGGCAAGCGTGTCGCGCGCCATCGTGCCCGATGTCGCCAGCCGACTCGCCGTGCGGGTGGTGGAGATCACCGCCCCGGCGGAGATGCTGGCAAAACGCCTTGCCCATCGGGGCCGCGAGGGGGCGGAGGATATCGCAAAGCGGCTGCAGCGTCAGGTCGGGCTGCCTGCACATGTGCCGTGCATCACCGTGCTGAACGACTCCACGATCGAAATCGGCGCGCAGCGTCTTCTGGCCGCCATCGCACCCGGTGCTCCCACCGATGCGATCACGCTTTGAGGGGCAGCCGCTCCGCCAGCATGAACGGCGTGCCCGGCGCGGACTGGGTGTAGAGGCAGACATCCGCGACACGGCGCGTGGCCTTCAGCGTCGGAGCGAACATCGCCTCGGCTTCAGGGCGGATCTGCAGATGTTCCTCCGCGGTCAGACGCCGGGTGAGGGTCATGTGGAAAAACCAGGTGTCCAGCACGTAGGGATAGCCCCAGCGCACCAGATTGGCGTCCTGCGCCTCGGACAGCTTAGACCGCCGGCGCCGCGCCAGTTCGGCCGCATCGGCCGGGGCGCGGAAACGATCGAGCGCGGTGACGCATTCATCGGCAAGCGCGCTGAGCGCCGGGCTGGGTTCGGCATCTACGAGGGCCAGAAACCCGTGCAGGTCCGCCAGCTTCAAGGGGGGCAGGTCGAACGGTGCGATGCGTGACGCCAGATCCTCGGCCTCGGTCACGAGCGCGTCCCAGCTCATGCCGGGGCGCAGTGCCATGGGCGGTTTCAGCGTGGCGTGAAAGCCATACATGCGGGCGTCGGCGGTGATGGCGGGCAGCCCTTCGATATCCGGCTGCACCACGGGCGCGTTGGCATCGGCGTCGCGTCCCAGCCATTGCGCGCCGAGCGTCCACAGCGGATCGGTCAGGGCGGGCGCGTAATAGACGGCGACGCGCATCAGGCGACGCGCTCGCCGGCGCGCCAGACCTGCCGCACGACCGGCTGGCCCTCGAACACCCGCACCCGCAGGATATCGGCGCGCAGACCGGTCTCCACCCGGCCGCGATCGGGCAGGCGGGCCATGCGGGCCGGTGCATCTGTGATCATGGCGACGGCGGCGGGCAAGGTGATGTTGCACTGTGCCACCGAAAGGAACGCCGCTTCCACCAGGGCCGACGGCACGTAGTCGGACGCAAACGCGTCGACGGTGCCGGCGCGGACGAGGTCGGCGGCGCCGACATTGCCGGAATGCGAGCCGCCGCGCACGATGTTGGGCGCGCCTGCGATCACTGTCATGCCCTTCGCACGGGCGGCCTTCGCGGCCTCCATGCGCACCGGGAATTCGGAGATCATGATGCCGTCGGCCACGTTCTCGTCGATGTTCTCGAGCGTCTGGTCGTCGTGGCTGGCGAGCGAGATGTCCAGATGCGCCACGCGCGCCAGAAGCGCGTCACGGTGCGGGCGGCGGTATTTGGCGCGCTGATCGAGCAGGCGGTGGATACGGGCCTCGATCTGCTCCTCCGTCATGCCGCCGCGCCGGCGCATCTTGCGGTAATTTTCCATGTCGGCGTACTGGCCCACGCCGGGGGAGTGGTCCATGAAGCTGACCATGCGGACCAGCGGATGGTCGGCCACGGGGTCGACCAGCTCCATCACGTCGAGCGCCGGCATTTCGCAGCGCAGGTGCAGGAAGTGCTGGCTTTTGAGCAGGCCGGTGCCGGTCAGCGCGTCGAGATCCCGCACGCCGTCGTGAAAGGTTTTGGCCCGCTCGAGATCGAAGCCGAGATCGCCCAGGCACAACGCGTCCAGAACGGTGGTCACTCCCGCGGCGGCGGTCTGCTGGTCGTGGCTCAGCATGGCCGAGCGGGAGGGCCAGCGGGCGTTGACCCGTGGCATCACCTGACGTTCCAGATTGTCGGTGTGCACATCCACAACGCCGGGCATGACGTAGTCGCCCTCGAGGTCTATGGCGCCGGGCGCGTGAGAGGTCTCGCTGGATATATCGGCAATCTTGCCGTCGCGGATGACGATGGTGCCGGTGAGCAGCTCGGTGGGAAGCACGAGGACGGCGTTGGTGAGGATGGTCTCGGTCATGCGGCGTCCTGTCGTGGCAACACGTGATAAAGCCGGTCGGCAATGGCGTCGCGCACATGGGTGTCGTGGAAGATGCCGACCACGGCGGCGCCGCGTGCCTTGGCTTCCAGGATCATGGCGATGACGATATCGCGGTTCGCGTTGTCCAGGCTTGCGGTGGGTTCGTCCAGTAGCAGGATCGGATGGCTGCCAATGAAGCCGCGCGCGAGGTTGATGCGTTGCTGTTCGCCTCCGGAAAAGGTGGAGGGCGGCAGCGTGTGCAGGCGTGCGGGAATGTGCAGCCGGTTCAGCATGGACGATGCGAGGTTGTGCGCCTGTTCGGTCGTCATGTCGCGGGCGGCGTCGGCCACGATGTCGATGGCACTGACGCGCGGCACAACCCGCAGGAACTGGCTGACATAGCCCAGCGTGCGCTCGCGGATTTCCACAACGCGGCGCGGCGGTGCGGTGGTGATGTCGATCATCGCGCCGTCGTGGCGCACGCGGATCACGCCGGAGCCTGCACGGTAGTTGCCGTAGAGGCTGCGCAACAGGGTGGATTTGCCGGCGCCGGACGCGCCTGCCAGCGCCACGCATTCGCCGGCGGACACGTGTAAGTCCACGGCGTGCAGCACCGGAATGCGGACGCCGCCCTGCAGGTGCAGCAGGAAGTCTTTCGACAGGTTCTCGACCTCCAGCATGCGGGTCATGCCGACAGCACCGAGCTGACGAGAAGTTGGGTGTAGGCGTGTTGCGGATCGTCCAGCACCTGATCGGTCAGGCCGGCCTCCACCACCACGCCGCGCTGCATCACCATGATGCGGTTGGCGAGCAGGCGGGCCACCGCGAGGTCGTGCGTGACCAGCACGGCGGCGATGTTCAGCCGGCGCACCAGCGAGCGGATGAGATCGAGAAGGCGCGCCTGCACGCTGACATCGAGCCCGCCGGTCGGCTCGTCCATGAACACGAGGCGTGGATGGGTGACGAGCGTGCGGGCGATCTGCAGGCGTTGCAGCATGCCACCCGAGAAAACGCGTGGCAGGTCGTCCACCCGGGCGCCGTCGATTTCCACCTGCTTCAGCCAATCGATCGCCTCGGCGCGTATGCGCCCGTAATGGCGGCTGCCCTGGGCCATCAGGCGCTCGCCGACATTGCCGCCCGCGGTGACGCCCATGCGCAGGTTGTCGCGCGGGTTCTGATGCACAAACCCCCAGTCAGACCGATGCAACGCGCGCAAGGCGGGGGCCGGCATAGCGTGGACGTCGAGCAGCCGGCCTTCGGGATCGCGATACCAAACCACGCCGGATTGCGGCGCCACGCGGCCTGACAGCACTTGGAGTAGGGTGGTCTTGCCGGAGCCGGATTCACCGACGATGGCGAGCACCTCGCCCGGCCAGAGATCGGCATCCACGTCGATCAGGGCAGGGATGTTGCCAAACCGAAGATTGAGGCCGCGGGCGGACAGAAGGGTATCGTCCGTCATGCCGCCTGCTCCGCCGGTGCGTCCACAGGTGGCGATTCGGTGCCGGTGTGGCCGGCCGTTCTGCGGGTTTCGCAATGATCGGTGTCCGAACAGACATACAGGCGGCCGCCGCGATCGTCGGTCACGACTTCGTCCAGGTACGAATCGGCGGCGCCGCACAGGCCGCACGCATGCGGCGCGCGGGTGGTGCGGAACGGGTGATCGTCGAAATCGAGGCTTTCGACGGTGGTGTAGGGCGGGATGGCGTAGATGCGCTGCTCCCGCCCGGCGCCGAACAACTGCAGCGCCGGCATCATGTGCATCTTGGGATTGTCGAAGGCCGGGATGGGGCTGGGCGACATCAGATAGCGGCCGCCGACCATGACGGGATAGTCGTAGCTGATCGAGACATGGCCGAAGCGCGTGATGTCTTCATAGAGCCTGACATGCATGAGGCCGTATTCCGCGAGGCCGTGCATCCGCCGCGTCTCGGCGCGGGAGCTTTCGAGCTTTGACAGGGGCTCCGGCTGCGGCACCTGGTAGACGATGATCTGCTTGTCCGTCAGCTTCAGTTCCGGGATGCGGTGCCGGGTTTGAATGATCGTGGCATCGGCGGTGTGGGTGGTGGTGGTCACGCCCGCGGTACGGGCAAAGAAGCGGCGGATGGAGACGGCGTTGGTGGTGTCGTCCGCCCCCTGGTCGATCACCTTCAAACCGTCATCCGGCCCGAGCACGGCCGCGGTGAGCTGAATGCCGCCGGTGCCCCAGCCGTAGGGCAGCGGCATCTCGCGCGAGCCGAACGGGATCTGGTGGCCGGGGATCGCCACCGCCTTCAGGATGGCGCGGCGGATCATGCGTTTGGTCTGCTCGTCCAGATAGGCAAAGTTGTAGCCGGTCATGCCGCGTATTCCTTCTGGGCGTCTGCGCGCATGCGACGGATGGTCTCGAGTTCGCTTTGAAAATCGACGTAATGCGGCAGCTTCAAATGCTCGACGAAGCCGGTCGCCTCGATGTTGTCGCAGTGATAGAGAACGAATTCCTGGTTCTGGGCGGGCGCCGTGGCGGTTTCGCCCAGCTCCTCCGCGCGCAGGGCCCGATCCACCAGCGCCATCGACATCGCCTTGCGCTCGGCATGGCCGAACACCAGCCCGTAGCCGCGGGTGAATTGCGGCGGCTGGGTTTTGGAGCCAGCGAACTGGTTCACCATCTGGCATTCGGTCAGCGTGATGTCGCCGATATCGATGGGAAAACCGAGCTCCGGCGGCGTGATATCCACGCTGGCCTCGCCCACGCGGATCTCGCCCACGAACGGGTGCGAGCCGCCCCAACCGCGCTGGGTGGAATAGGCCATGGCGAGGAGAAACCCTTCATCGCCGCGCGCCAGAGATTGCAGGCGGATGTCGCGGGCGGCGGGAAAGGCCAAAGGCGTGCGGGTGAGGTCGCCGGGCTCGCTCTCCGCCTTGCCATGCGCCATGCCGTCCGCCCTGCCGTCCGCCTCGATCAGCCCTTCGCTGTCCAGAATGTCGTTGATGCGGCCGATGGCGATGCCGTCGCTGTCCATCTCTGGGGCGGGGGGCGGTGCGAACCCCGCGGCTTCGGCGAAATCGATCAGGCGGTGCGTGTAGTCGTAGGTCGGCCCCAGGATCTGCCCGCCCGGCATGTCCTTGAACACGGCGGAGATGCGGCGGCGGATGCCCATGCCGGCGGTGTCCACCGGCGCGCTGGCGGTGAAGCGGGGCAGGGTGGTGCGATAGGCGCGGACCAGAAACGCGGCTTCGATCAGATCGCCCTGGGCCTGGCGGATGGCGAGCGCCGCGAGCTCTTCGTCGTAAAGCGAGCCTTCGGCCATCACGCGATCCACGCTGCGGCCGAGCTGCTCACGGATCTGGGCCGTGTCGATCGGCGGTATGGAAGGGTTGCCGCGACGGTCTTCGGCGAGCCAGGCATGGGCGTTGTCGATGGCGCGTTCACCACCTTTGACGGCGACATAGGCCATGTCAGGCCTCCTTGTGGGCGTGGGTGATCCGCACCGTGCGCGGCAGGGCCAGCAACGCGTCGCCGGCGCACAGGATGAGATCGACGCCGCGCGGGAACAGGGCGTGGTTGGCCGCCCAGCGTTCGGCGAAATCCGCCGGCAGGCCATTGATCGCCACGGTGGCGGGGGAGGGCAGGCCGGGGCCGGAGAGCGTGAGGCGCTGGCCTGCGCACAGGCTCGCGACCTGCAGCACGACGGTGGCGCCGTCCTGCGGCGCGTCATCGCTGCCGGCGTCGAGGGCCGCGAGGTCGGGCAGTTCGTGGCACATCAGGAAACCGGCGGTGGCAGCGGGCGAGCGCGGCGCGGCGCAGTGAAAGCCGATCCAGTCGCGTGTCGTCTCCAGCGCGTCATCGAGGCACAGCGTTGTCTCAGCGTCGACCAATGTCAGCAGACACGCCGCGGCAGCCTGCCCGAGCGGTGCGGGCGGGGTGAGGCCGTGGCCGGCCGTGTGAACCGTGCCGGGGCGCGACATCGCATCGAGGATGGCCCGGAAGCTGGATTGCGCCGACAGCACGGGATCGGCGAAGCCGGGGAGCGAGACGCTCATGATCCGCTCCGCATCGTGGCCAGGGTGAAGAACTGCACCCGCGTGGCCGCCGCCTTGCGCGCCTCGGTGGCGCGTTTCGCGGCCTGGGACTGGGCCAACGGGGCGATCACCGATGTCTCGATCCGGGCGTGCCATGCCGCATCCTGCAACGCTGCATCTAGACGCGCCGCCAGTTCGGCCTGGTCCCGGTCGCGCCCCGCGACATAGGCGTGGCCAACCCGGCCATCGGAGTCCCGCACCGTGCACCGGGTGACGCTCATTTCACCCATGTTGAACGCGGCTCCCGCGCCGCCGGTTCTGCCTCGGACCATCACCAGACCGCTTTCGGGGCCGCGCAGCACGCTGTGCGCGGGGAGTGCGGGCATGTGCGCCAGCAACGGCACGATGTCGGCGTGGCTCGCACGGGCCAGCACGGCCATCCAGCGTTGCCGCGCCGCGTGCGCGTTCGGGAGCGAATTGGGGGGCGTGTGGGACGGGTCGGGCTGCATCTTCGGTCCAGATTTGTTTAGACATCTAGACGACTATGCCTGAACCCGCCTAAGGTCAACGACAAGTCGCATGTGAGGTGAGCCGCGTGGATGAATTTGCGATGAACGTTTCCCGCCCCCCCCACAAGGATGCGGCGCAGGACGCGTTGCGCGAGCCGGGCGTGTCGCTCTGGCGCCAGATCACGCGGGCGCTGGAGGACGAGATCGCCGCCGGAACGCTGGCGCCCGGGGCGCGGCTGCCGACGGAGGCGCAGATGGCCGCACGCTTCACCGTCAATCGCCACACGGTGCGCCGTGCGCTGGAGGAGTTGCAGCGCGGCGGGCTGGTAAGGGTGGAGCAGGGCCGTGGCAGTTTCGTGGCCGAGGATGTGCTCGATTACGCCGTGAGCTCGCGCACCCGGTTCTCGGAATGGATCCGGCGGCACAACAAGGAGCCGTCGGGCACGTTGCTCGCTCTGCGCGAAGTGCCGGCCGATCATACGGTGGCCGCTGAACTCGGGCTGCGCACGGGTGCGCGCACCGTGATGCTGGAGCGCCTGGGCCTTGCCGACGACCGCCCCGTTAGCATCAGCCAGCATTGGTTTCCCGCCGCGAGGTTCCCGGGCCTGCTGCAGGGTCTGCAGAACGGTGGCGGCATCAGCGACGCTCTGGCCGCCTGCGGGCTTGCCGATTACCGCCGCCAGACCACGCGCGTTTCGGCACGGCTGCCCTCCGCGCAGGAGGCCACCTTGCTGCGCATGCCGCGCAACCGGCCTTTGCTGATCACAGAGAACATCAACGTCGATCCGCAGGGCGTGGTGGTGGAATACGGCATCGGCCGATATCCCACGCCGCGCGTGCAGATCGTTTTCGAACCGTAGGGACAACCGGTATGACGACGATGACACTCAGCGGCGGGCAGGTGCTGCGCGATGGCGCCTTTCACACGGGCGATCTTTTTCTGCGCGACGACGTGTTCGCCGAAAACGGCGCGGGCCGGCGGTTCGATGCCACGGGTCTTTTGGTGCTGCCGGGGATCGTGGACATTCACGGCGACGCCTTCGAACGCCAGATGCAGCCGCGCCCGAACGTGGCCTTCGACCCGGTGTTCGCGCTCGCCGAGACCGAGCGGCAGTTGCTCGGCTGCGGGATCACCACCGCGTTTCACAGTGTGACGCTGTCGTGGGAGCCGGGACTGCGCGGCATCGCCGCCTGGCGCGCGTTGCTCGCCGCCCTGGCGTCGCGGGGATGGACCTGCGACATGCGCATCCACCTGCGATGGGAGGCGTTCAATCTGGACGCGCTGGACGAGGTGCTGGACGACATTGAGGCGGGTCGTGTGCATCTGGTGGCGTTCAACGACCATATGGCCGCCATCGTGAAGAAGCTTTCCAGCCCGTTCGAGACCTCGAAATACGCGGGCCGCGCCGGCATGACGGCCGAGGCGTTCGCGGCCCTGGCGCGGCAGGTGGCGGCACGGGCGCCAGAGGTTCCGGCGGCGCTGGACCGGATTGCGGCATTGTGCCAGGCGCGGTCCATTCCGATGGCCAGCCACGACGACGAGACGATCGCGATGCGCGAGGCATTTGCCGCCCGCGGGGCCAGGATCTGCGAATTCCCCGTCACCGACGACGTCGGCCGCTTCGCCCGCAGCCGCGGCGACGCGATCGTGATGGGCAGCCCCAACGTGGTGCGCGGCGGCTCGCATCTCGGTTGGACCTCGGCCGCCGATTCCGCCGAGCGCGGCGTCTGCTCGGTGCTGACATCGGATTACTACTACCCCTGCCTGCTCGCCGCACCCTTCGTGCTGGACGCACGCGGCATCCTCGACCTGGCCGGCGCCTGGGCGCTCGTCTCGGCCAATCCGGCCGCCGCCGCGGGATTGTCCGATCGCGGCAGCATCGCCGCCGGCAAGCGGGCCGACCTGGTGGTGGTCGACCCCACAACGCGCGACCCGGTGGCCACTTTCGTCGCAGGGCGGCCCGCGTTTCTGTCCGCCGCGGGCGCCGCACGGCTGGGTTGACGGAGGAACGCAAAAAACTTGCGCCCGCCCCTTTGCGTCCGGCGGTCCACGGCGCTATACGAACCACCCGCTGATCCCGAATAGCTCAGTTGGTAGAGCACGCGACTGTTAATCGCTAGGTCGTAGGTTCGAGTCCTACTTCGGGAGCCAATGGTGTCGATCGGTCCCGCCCCGGCCTTGCTGGGGCGGGACTGATCGTTTTGGGCACAGGCCCGCAGGACCCGAATGGCATACACGATCCACGAAATTTTCCTCACCGCGCAGGGCGAAGGTGTCCATCTCGGTCGCGTGGCCGTCTTTGTCCGGTTCGCCGGCTGCAACCTGTGGTCCGGTCGCGAGGCGGACCGCGCCAGCGCCGTCTGTCGGTTCTGCGACACCGAATTCCGCGGTGGAACCGCGTTCGAGACGGCGGGGCAACTGGCCCAGGCGGTGGCGGCGCTCTGGCCTGAAGGCGAGGAGGAGCGGTTCACGGTGCTGACCGGGGGCGAGCCGTTGCTTCAGGTGGATACCCCGCTCGTGGCGGCCCTTCGGCACCACGGTTTTCGGGTCGGCGTCGAAACCAATGGCACACAGGCCCAGCCATGTGCGCTGGACTGGGTGTGCGTGAGCCCCAAGGCGGGTGCGCCGCTGGTGGTGTCGCGGGCCGACGAGCTGAAACTCGTTTATCCGCAGCCGGGTGCCTCGCCTGAGATGTTCGATGGTTTCGAGGCAGGGCAACGCTGGCTGTCCCCGATGGACGGGCCGGATCTTGCGGCGAACATAGCGTTGGCAGCGGAATATTGCCTGCGCCATCCCAGATGGCGGCTTAATATCCAGGCGCACAAGGTGTGGGGCCTTCGGTAGCCCGACGCGTTAAGTTTTACCGGGAGGTGGTGGACTTCATCCACCCGACGGCGCTAAAACGCGTGCGGAGCGAGAGTGGCGGAACGGTAGACGCAGTCGACTCAAAATCGACCGGCGCAAGTCTTGGGGGTTCGAGTCCCCCCTCTCGCACCATACGGGGCAGATCACGTGGCCTTTTTCAGGGAGCCCAACGCGCTTGTCTTACAGCCGCGGTGACCTCCTCGTCAGGCTTGTCATACTTGTCGCGGCCGCCTCTGCGCCGGCCATCGCGGTGCACGCATATCTTCAGGCTGATTTGAGAGACGATGCCGAACGCGCCGTGCTCGCCACGGCGCAGCAAAGCGCCGAGTTGTTGCATGCCGACCTGGCAGCGATGGTCGAGGGCGCGCGGCAAGTGGCGTCCATGATCGGGCAGCTCAATTCCGTTCAGCAGTTCAGCGGGGCGTGCGTCATTCCGCTTGCAGCGGTGGGCCGCGCAATGCAGCGCTACGATATGCTGCGGGTGGTCGATGAAGACGGCCATGTCGTCTGCGCCAGCAACGAGCAACCAAAGAAGGTCAGCGCGCTGCAGCGTCAGCGCAACGAGATGGCGCTCGCCCGGGGCAGTTTCGAAGCCGACATGGTGATGCCGCAGGAGGCGGGCGAGGGTGCGGTGATGGCGTTCAGCCAGGCGTTCACCGGGCGAAATCAGCGGCGTGGCGTGATCAATATCGGGATCAGCACGCGCTGGTGGGCCGAGCATGTGGCGGCGGCGCGCCTGCCCATGGGGTCCACGGCAATAATCGCCGATCGCGATGGCGTCATTTTGGCGGATATCCCGATGGCTGGCCCCACCGGCTCCCGTCTTGCGTCACCGATGATGGCCTTGCTGGACGCGCCGCAGGTGGGAGCCATCTTCGTGCCGAACGCAAAGGGGGCCAAGCAAGCCACTGGCTTCGTTCCGATCTCCGCACCGCCGGGTGGATTGTTCGTGGCTGTCGGTGTGGCCCCCGTGGCAGTTTCGGGATGGTACACGGATCGCGGTCGTGAAGCCGATCTCTTGATGCTGTTCGGCATGATCCTCTCGTTCGGCCTTGCCATGGCCGTGGGGCAGATTCTTGTCAGGCGTCCCACCAACGCGCTGCTGGACGCTGCCCATCGCTGGTCCCTGGGCGATCTGGACACGCGGGTGGCAGTCAACTCCGGGCGGCATTCCGAATTCGGCCGATTGGCGCTGGCGTTCAACAGCATGGCGGCGGCGCTGGGTCGCAGGCGGCTGGAAGCCGCCGAGTTGACGGATACGCTGGAGGCGCGCGTGGCGGCGCGAACCGACGAACTCGTCAAAAGCCGGGACCGCCTTCAGGTTGCGATGGCGCAGCAGGCGAAAAGCGAAGCCTCGCTCAACCAGATGCAGAAGCTGCAGGCGGTGGGGCAGCTGGCTGGCGGAATTGCTCATGATTTCAACAATTTACTGACCGCTGTGATCAGCGCGATGGAAATTCTGCGCCAGCGTGTGCCCGCCGAGGACGAGCGTAGCCACCGGCTGATCACCAGCGCCTTGCATTCCGCGGATCGCGGTGGAAGGCTCACCTCCAAGCTGCTGTCGTTCTCCAGGCGTCAGCTTCTGGTGCCGGTGCCGATCGATCTCAATGTCATTTTGCTCGGGATGGTCAGCCTGCTGACAAACACATTGGGCCGTTCCATCCGCGTGGAGACGGGCCTGGCGCCGGCATTGTGGCTGGCGCTTGTGGACCCCAACCAGGTGGAATCGGCGATTTTAAATCTGGCGCTGAACGCCCGCGACGCCATGCCGAACGGCGGAACGCTGCGCATTTCGACGATCAACGTGAGCATCCCCCTCGCGGCGGTGCCCGCGGAGGCCGACGCAGTTGCGAGCCAGGGCGTCACCGCGCCAGATGCAAGCGCCGTCTCCCCGATCCAGCAGGAACGGCTTGCTGGCGATTTCGTGATGATCCGGGTGAGCGATACCGGTTGCGGCATGAAACCCGAGGTCTTGGCGCGTGTGTTCGAACCGTTTTTCACAACCAAGCCGCAAGGCCGTGGAACCGGCCTGGGATTGTCGCAGGTTCACGGTCTGGCCGCGCAGTCCGGCGGCGAGGTGCGGCTGTCCAGCGAGGTGGGGCTTGGCACCACGGTGTCTCTTCTTCTGCCGCGCGCCGTTGTGATGTCGGCCGCCAGTTCGCCGGTCGATGATGGCGTTGCCCGGTCGGTGGGCCTGACGGTTCTTCTGGTCGACGACGACGCCGATGTGCGCAGTCTGACGGCTGAGATGCTGATCGAGCTCGGCCATAGCCCGATCAGCGCCCCGGATGGCCAGGCGGCCCTGGCGTTGCTGGCGGAGGCCGATGATATGGATATTCTACTGACGGACTATGCCATGCCTGGCGTCGACGGACTGGAACTGATCGATCAGGCGGCGCGCCTGCGTCCGGCCATGCGCGCGGTGCTCATGACCGGCCATGCGGACGTGGACGGCTCCAGTGATGCTCGCGCCCACGCGATTTTGCTCAAGCCGTTCACGATGTCGGCTCTTGCCAGGGTGCTCGACAGCATGAGCATACACCGCGGCAGCAACGCCCAGCGCCAGACGGCCGGTTAGAGCAATATCGCTTTGTTGATCGGTGTGCGACTCAACTTAAAGCAATATTGATTTAGAGCGTGATGATTTTGAGTAGAAGCAAAATCATCACGCTCTACTCTTGTTTTATCGATCATGATAAAATGCGTTTGGGTGAAGCAACCCAAATGCATCATGATCTAGGGTCAGGACCTGTTAAAACGCTTGCACGCGCGTCTGCGGATTGATTCACTGACGGTGTTGAGGGGGCACTGTTAATGAATGACTTGATTTGGTTGTCGGAAGCGCAAATGCGCCAGATTGAGCCTTATTT
>JANYFG010000043.1 GCA_025362815.1 Rhodospirillales bacterium | reverse complement strand
GGTCGATGTCGTGCGCAAGGCCGGCATGGAATCGCTGAGCATCATGCGCGACGCCGGCCTCGCCATGGCCTATGGCAGCGACCTGCTCGGCGAAATGCATCGCCACCAGTCGGAGGAGTTCGTCATCCGCGGCCGCGTTCTGCCCGCGCACGAGGTTATCGCTGCCGCAACCTTCGTCGCCGCCAGGCTCCTCCGCCTGGAAGGCAGGATCGGCGTCATCGCCCCTGGCGCCTATGCCGACCTGATCGTCGTCGATGGTGATCCCCTCGAGGACCTGTCACTCCTCACGAACCAGGGCGCGCATATCAGCCTGATCATGAAAGGTGGCGAGATCCTTAAGCACGCCGCGTGAAAAGGCCGGGGCGGACTCAACTCTCGGTGGTCTCGCTTTCCCACAACCAATACTATCGAACGATACCGCGACGCCCCGAATATGCGTCGGCCGCGTGGGGCCGGCACACGCGACGGTCGGGGGTTCGACAGGGTGGCGGCCTCACGATAGGATGACGCCAGGGCCGGTCGCACCGCATTCCGGTCAACGCAGCGACGTTCAATGGTGGCCATGGCGCATGTCATACGCGATCAGCACTTTGCAGACCTTGCCGGATTACCTGTCGTGGTTCGTGACCGCCTCTGCCATGACGGGCGTGTTCATGGCGGTCTATACCGTCGTCACGCCCTGGCGGGAGGTGAGCCTTATCCGCGAGGGCAACGCCGCGGCCGCGCTCAGCTGCATGGGCACGTTGATCGGCTACGTGCTCGTGCTCGGCAGCATCATGCGACACGCGGTGTCCCACGCGGACATGCTGATCTGGGGGGTGATTGGCCTGGCTATGCAGCTTCTGGCCTTGAGCGCGGCGCGGCTTGTGGTGGGGCACGGCATACGCGCGCGCATGGAGCGTGGCGACATGGCGACGGGCATCGCGCTCGCCGGGCTCAGCGTCGCCTTTGGCCTGCTCAGCGCGGCGACGATGACACCGGATGGGTCGTCCGTCATCGGGGGGCCGTAGCATGCGCCGCTCTGCCGCCATCAGCTTGACCCTGCTGGCAGGTGCCGGGCTGGGCCTCGCGTTTTGCACCACCGAGACCCCCGATACCGAAGGCGTGTTGGAGACGCAGGCGGCGTGCGTTCAGCGTTTGGGCGACGTGGCGGCCACGGAATGCGCTGCGGTTTTCGCGGATGCACGTGCCACCCATGCCGCCTCGGCGCCGCGGTTCGCCTCGCCGGAGGCGTGCCAAGCGGCTACCGGCGGCGACTGCACGCCGCTTTCGGCGCAGGCGCGCCCGGCCGGCACCGATCTGGCCTCCACGGCCACCGCGATGTTCATCCCCGCGATGGCGGGTGTGATGATCGGGCAGGCGTTGTCCAACGGGACGCGGGGTGCCACGCCTGTCTATGCCGGTGTCATGCCGCCCGGCTGTCAGCCGGGAGGGTTGGGCCCGGCGTGCCCGTCAGGCGCGTCAGGCACGAGCGGCGGCGGGGGCGGCGGGGTCGGAAGCGGCGGCAGCTCTGGGCGGCGATACTGGTATTCCGGCACGAGCTATGCCGGGTTCTCGGACGCAAGCGCGCGTGGTGGCTTTCGCCCGGCCACCCCCTCCGCGCAAGGCCAGGGGATGCTGGCGCGCGGGGCCGGAAGTGCCTCGATCTCCGCACGCGCCGGCACGTCGTCCAGCCGGGCTGGCGGGCTGGGCTTTTCCGCCGCAGCGCATTCCGGTGGCGGCTCTTGATCCGCAGGCAAGGCCAGCCGCGGCCGGACTGGCAGGCCCGCCTGGCCGAGATCGGGCTCGACTATCATTCGGGCGGGCTGGAACCCAAACCCGGCGAGAACGGCGGGCTGTGGTGGCATGAAGGCGATTACTGGGAGCTGACCGAGGCTGAGGTAGACGCGCTGGACGACGCCACCACCGACCTGCATGCGCTGTGCCTGGCCGCCGTGGATCACGTGGTGCGTCATGAGCCGCAGACCCTGCGCGACACATTCGGCATGGCGGAGTGGATGGCCGACTACACATGCCGCAGCTGGCTGCGCGGCGATCCGGCCTTGATGGGCCGGATGGATCTGGCCTGGGATGTGGGCAGCGGCACGGCGAAGCTGCTGGAATACAACGCCGACACGCCGACGCTTGCGATCGAGACGGCGCTTGCGCAGTGGTTCTGGCTGCAGACGGTGCATCCGGGCGCCGATCAGTTCAATTCGCTGCACGAGGCGCTGCTGGAGGGATTTGCGGCGCTGGTGCCGCTGGTGGGCGGGCGGCCCGTGCATTTCGCGGCGTTTGCCGATGCGCCGGAGGAATGGGCGCACGCCACCTATTTCCGCGACCTGGCTGAACAGGCCGGTCTGGCCACCCGGCCGATCGACATCCCCGCGATCAGATGGAACGACGCGGCCGGTGAATTCCGCGACACGCAGGAGCAGCGGATGTGGTTTCTGCACAAGCTCTACCCGTGGGAATGGATCGCCACCGACGCGTTCGGGCCGTTCTTCGCGCGGGACACGCTGGGCGTGGTGGAACCGCCCTGGAAGGCCTTGCTCAGCCACAAGGCGATTCTGCCGCTGCTGTGGCGTCTCAATCCGGGGCATCCGAACCTGCTGGAGGCGCATCACGGGCCCGCCCCCGCGAATGGAGACTGGGTGGAAAAGCCGTCTCTGGGCCGGGAGGGTGCCAATATCCGGATGCTGCACGACGGCGTGGTGACCGCCCGCACCGAGGGCAGTTACGGCGAGAGCGGCATCATCAGCCAGCGCCGCGCACCGATGCTGACCCAGGACGGCTGGACCAGCGTGATCGGATCCTGGATGGCCCACGGCAAGGCCTGCGGCGTGATCTTCCGCGAATCCCGGGACGAAGTGGTGCGGGAGAACAGCCGCGTTCTGCCGCATCTGTTTCGCTGACGCCGTGCCCGGGCCTTACGGATACGGGTATGGGCGCCGCATTTGGAAATGTGGGGCATGACGCGCGGCGGCGTGACGCCGTGATGCCCGCGCTGGCCCGGATTGCGGTGCGGGGGGTGCGCGGGGCGCTCGTGTCTTGAGGATCGCGTGTATCGGCGAATGCATGGTGGAGATGCGCGAGCAGCCGGACGGGCGGTATGGCCGCGCCTATGGTGGCGACACGCTCAACACTGCCGTGTATCTCGCAAGGCTTGGCGCGGATGTCGACTACGTCACGGCTTTGGGCGACGATGCCTGGAGCGGGGAGATGCTGGCGGACTGGCAGGCGGAGGGTGTGGGCACCGGACTGGTGCAGCGCATCCCGGGTGCCTTGCCCGGGCTCTACGTGATCCAGACCGATGCGAACGGCGAGCGGCGGTTTCTGCACTGGCGCGACAGTGCCGCCGCGCGCCGCCTGTTCACGCATCTGGACCCGGCGGCGCTGGACGGGTTCGACGTGCTGTATCTCTCCGGCATCACGCTGTCCATCTACGACGAGGCGGCCCGCGCCATCCTGCTGGGCGCACTCGACGCCGCGCGCGCCCGCGGTGCGTGGGTGGTGTTCGACACGAATTTCCGGCCGCGCGGATGGCCCGATCGCGCCCGGGCGCAGGCGCTGTATGCGGCGGTGTTCGCGCGGGCCACCCTCGTGCTCGCCTCCACCGACGATCTGGATCTTCTCTACGGCGCCCACGGGATTGCCGAATTGCTGCGCCATGTGACAACCGCCGAGATCGTGCTGAAATCGCCGGAGCCGCAATCATGCGTCTATGCCGGGGGTGAGACGGTGCGTGTGATCCCCGATCCGGTGGACACCGTGGTGGACACCACGGCCGGGGGCGACAGTTTTGCCGCCGGGTATCTCGCGGCCCGTCTGGCGGGGGCGGCGCCGGTGGTGGCCGCGCGCGCGGGGCATCATCTGGCGGGGCACGTGGTGCGCCATCCCGGCGCGCTGATCCCGCGATCCCACATGCCGAACGCATTCCAGGAGACATCATGACCCACCAGGCCGAACAGCTGCACGCCTTGCTGGCGCATGGGCGCGTGATCCCCGTCATCACCATCGATCGGCTGGAGGACGCGGTGCCGTTGGCGCGCGCCTTGGTGGAGGGCGGGGTTCGGCTGTTGGAGATCACGCTGCGCACGGTGCACGGGCTGGCCGGCGCCGAGGCGATCATGCGCGCGGTGCCGGAGGCGATCGTGGGGATCGGCACGGTGCTGACGCCGCAGGACCTGGCGCGGGCGGTGGGGATCGGGGCGCGGTTCGCGCTCAGCCCCGGCGCCACGCCCGCGCTGCTGGACGCGGCAGCCGAGGCGCCGATCCCGTTTCTGCCGGGGATCGCCACCGCCTCGGAACTGATGGCGGCGATGCAGCGCGGCTTCACGGCGGCCAAGTTCTTCCCGGCGAGCACGGCTGGCGGCCTCGCGGGTCTGCGCGCGCTCGCTGGCCCGTTTCCCACCGCCCGGTTCTGCCCCACCGGCGGCATCTCCGCCTCCAACGCGGCGGAGTGGCTGGCGGAGCGCAATGTGGTGGCTGTCGGCGGCTCCTGGTTGACGCCCGTAGCCGAGGTGGCTGCCGGGCAATGGGACGCGATCCGCGCGCGGGCGTTGCAGACAACGAGATCGGGCGCATGAAGCGGGGATCAGCAAACAGCTCCCGGCCGTGGCGGGTGACGTCGCCGCCGGCGCGATCGCGGTAGAAGGTCTCGGCCTGCGTCGTGCTCCGTACCCCGAGGTGCAAGTCGATACCAACTAGAACGCCTGCCCAGTTGCGCCGTTCGGCGTGCCTTAGAGCCTGATGATTTTGCTTCTACTCAAAATCATCACGCTCTAGTTGTGCAGGAAGGTGAACAGATATTCCAGCATGGGGATCAGGGCCTTGTCCGGCCCGTGATTGTAGCATTCGCCCCAGCCGGTGAGCCCGTCATCGATGGCGACGACGACGCGGGGGCGGTCCTTGTCGTGCGTCATGAAGGCGCGCGGGCGGTCTATTCTCATGGTAGCTGTCTTTCGAAAGAAGGCTTCAGGCGACGTAGCGGAAGCGTTCGTGCATGCGCCGGGCGCGCGGGTCCGGGCGGGGAATGGCGGAGAGAAGGGCTTGGGTGTAGGCGTGGGTGGGGGCGTCGCAGACCTGGCCGGCGGCGCCGGTCTCCACGATGCGGCCGCGATACATCACCGCCACGCGGTCGCACATGTAGCGGATGACGCCGATGTCGTGGCTGATGAAAACATAGGACAGGCCGAGCCTGTCTTGCAGTTCCATCATGAGGTCCAGCATCTGGGCGCGCAGGGACACGTCAAGCGCGGAGGTGGCTTCGTCGGCTACGATGACGCGCGGCGAGAGGGCGACCGCGCGGGCGATGCCGATGCGCTGGCGCTGTCCGCCGGAGAAGGCGTGCGGGTAGCGTTCGCGCCAATCCGGATTGAGACCCACGCGTTCGAGGAGTTCGGCCACGCGGTCATCGAGCGCGCGGCCTTTGGCGATGTTGTTGACGTAGAGCGGCTCGCCGATGATCTGGGCCACCGTCATGCGCGGGTTCAGCGAGCCCACGGGGTCCTGGAAGACCATGCGGATATCGCGCTGGTAGGCTTTGAGGCTGGGCTTGTCCGCCTGCAGCACGTCCATCGTGGTGCCATCGGCGCGGCGATACAGGATCTGGCCACCGCTGGGGCGATAGACGCCCATCAGGCAGCGCCCCAGCGTTGTTTTGCCTGACCCTGATTCCCCGACGATGCCGAGGGTCTCGCCGGGTTTGACGATGAGGGACACGTTGTCCAGCGCCTTGAACGGGTTTTTGCCGGCGCCGAACTGCATGGTGAGGTTGTGCACTTCGAGCACCGGCGGGGCGGCATCGTCCAGCGGCGCGCGGGCGAGGCGGATTTCGGCCTTCTGTTCGAGCTTGAGAACCGAGCCGATGAGGCGGCGCGTGTAGTCGTGCGTGGCGTTGTGAAAGATGGTGTCTACGGAACCGGTTTCGACGACGCGGCCGTGATACATCACCACCACCTCGTCGGCGATTTCGGCGACCACGCCCATGTCGTGGGTGATGAACATGACGGCCATGCCGTGCTGGTCCTGCAGCTTGCGGATGAGCGCCAGGATTTCGGCCTGGGTGGTGACATCGAGCGCCGTGGTGGGCTCGTCCGCGATCAGCAGCATGGGGTTGCAGGCCAGCGACATGGCGATCATCACGCGTTGGCGCATGCCGCCGGAGAATTCGAAGGTGTAGCGGTCGATCGCCTTGTCCGGGTTGGGAATTTCCACCTGGCCCAGCAGCTCGATGCAGCGCGCGCGGGCGGCGGCTTTGGAAAGCTTCAGGTGCAGCCGCAGAACTTCGGTGATCTGGTCGCCCACCGTGTGCACCGGCGAGAGCGAGGACATCGGCTCCTGGAAGATCATCGCGATGTCGCGGCCACGGATGTCGCGGATGGCGCGGCTGCGGTTGCGGAGCTGGGCGATGTCGGTGGAGCGGCCATCGGGCCAGTGCAGGATCATGGCGCCGGAGACGATGTGGCCGGGCTCGTCCACGATCTGCAGGATGGAGCGTGCGGTGACGCTTTTGCCGCTGCCGCTTTCGCCCACGATGCACAGGGTTTTGCCGGCATGCACGGTGAAGGACACGCCATCGACGGCCTTGACCACGCCGGCGCGGGTGGGGAAATGCGTGACGAGATCACGCACTTCGAGCACGGGCCTGGAAGACGCGGGAGGAAGTGGCATGGTGTTCATCGGTTGTAGGGATCGGCTGCGTCGCGCAGGCCGTCCCCGAGGAAGTTGAGGCCGATGACGGCGAGCACCACGGCGATGCCGGGCGCGAACAGCCACGGCGCGGTGGCGATGGAGCGTATGTTCTGCGCCTCGCGCAGCAGCACGCCCCAGGAGATGGTGGGCGGTTGCAGGCCGAGGCCCAGAAAGCTCAGCGAGGTTTCGGCCAGGATCATCGCCGGGATCGCGAGCGTGATGGAGGCGATGATGTGACTGGCGAAGCTGGGCAGCATGTGGCGGAAGATGATGCGGCTTTCGGATGCGCCGTCCAGTCGTGCGGCCATCACGAATTCCTCGGTGCGCAGGCTGAGGAAGCGGCCGCGCACCACGCGGGCGAGTTGCGCCCAGCCGGTGAGCGAGAGGATGACGGTGATCATGAAATAGTTGAGCGCGGCGGGCCAGTTCTGCGGCAGGGCGGCGGACAGCGCGAGCCAGATGGGGATGCTGGGCAGGGCTAGCACGAATTCGATGACGCGCTGGATGGCGAAGTCTGTGCACCCGCCGTAATAGCCGGAGATTCCGCCGAGCAGGAGGCCGATGGTGAGCGACAGGAAAACGCCGACGAGCCCTACCGACAGCGAGATCTGCGCGCCCTGCATGATGCGGCTGAACACGCAGCGGCCAAGGCGGTCTGCGCCCAGCAGGAACACGGGCTCACGCGGGTTGCTGGAGGACAGCAGGTGCAGGCGGGAGCGGAACAGGCCCAGGACGCTGTATTCGTAGCCCTGGCCGAGGAAATGCAGTTCGACTTTGCGCTTCGGGTCTGTGGTGTAGATCATCTCCAGCGTCTCGGGGTCTCGTTTGAGGACGGAGGCGTGGATGTAGGGGTCGATCGACCAGCCATCGCCCGATGTATCGATCAGGTGCAGGGCGGCGGGCGGCTGGTAGGCGGCGCGCGGGTTCTGCTGCGAGGGGTCGTTGATGGCGAAGAAGCCGGGGATGATGGCCACGATGTAGAACGCGACCGTCATCACGAGGCCGATCATGGCCAGGCGGTGGCGGCGGAAGGCCCACCAGACGAGCTGCCATTGCGAGGCGACGGCGGTGCGTTTGGCGTCGATGACGCCGAGGGCTGCTTCGGACATCAGTTATTCCAGTCGGATACGCGGATCGACGAGGGCGAGCAGGATGTCGCTGATCAGCGAGCCCAGCATCGTCAGCATGCAGATCAGCAAAAGAAAGGCGCCGGCGAGATACATGTCCTGCGTCATCAGGGATTGCAGCAGCATGGGGCCTGCGGTGGGCAGGTTGAGCACGATGGCCACGATGATGGAGCCTGAGACAAGGTTGGGCAGCAGCCAGGCGATGGTCGAGATGAACGGGTTCATCGCCAGTCTCACCGGGTATTTCATCAGGAGATGAAATTCGGAGAGGCCCTTGGCGCGCGCGGTAGTGACGTAGGGTTTGTGCAGCTCGTCCAGCAAATTGGCGCGCATGACGCGCACGAGGCTGGCGGTGCCGGACACGGCGAGGATGACCACCGGGATCCACAGATGCTGCATCAGGTCCCACAACTTGGCGAAGCTCCAGGGGGCCGTGACGAAGGCGTCGGAGAACAGACCGCCCACTTCCTGGCCGAGCTTCACGGCGGCGACATACATCAGCACCAGGGCCAGCAGGAAGCTGGGCACGGCGAGGCCGATGAAGCTGAAGAGGGTAACGATGTAGTCGCCCACTGTGTATTTCTTGACGGCCGAGAAGATGCCGATCGGCAGGGCGATGCCCCAGGTGGCGAGAAGGGTGGCGAAGGTGAGGAGGAGGGTAAACGCCATGCGTTCCCAGATGAGGCCGGAGACCGGTTGCTGCCACTCGAAGCTGAGGCCGAAATCGCCGTGCAGGAGGATGCCGGAGATCCATTTCCAGTATTGCACGATCATCGGCTGGTCGAGCCCGAAGCGGGCGCGCAGGTCGGCGGCGGTGTTCTGGTCGATGACCTCGTTGGAGGCGGACAGGGTGGCGATATAGGTGGTGACGTAGTCGCCGGGGGGCAGCTGGATCAGCACGAAGGTGAGGAAGCTCAGCACCAGCAGCGCCGGGATCATCCAGAGCAGGCGCTTGGCGATGAATTTCAACATGGAAAAAGCTTTCGCGAGGTAGGCGGAAGGGTAGGGAGCAGTTCTTTTGTGAACAAAAGAACCAAAAAACTTCTATAAGGACGTGATTGGTGCGGATATTGCCGCACCAATCACGCAATGTATCAAAGTCTTTTTACTTCTTTTTCTTCAGAAAAAGAAGGTCTCCTACGTAAAGAAGAACTGCTGCGGCATGGCGGGCGCGGGGTTCGGCCATGACCACGAATCCGGTTCCTTGTTGGGCACGTTGGCAAGGTTGAGTTTGGCGATTCCGAAGGCGTTCACGGAAAGGCAGACGCCGATCGGCTCGAACGCCTCTGCGGCGAGGTCGAACACCTGTTTCATCAGGGCGCCGCGTTTGGCGAGGTCGGCGGTGCCGCGGGCTTCGTCGAAC
>JANYFG010000004.1 GCA_025362815.1 Rhodospirillales bacterium | reverse complement strand
CTCACCAACCCAGGAAATGCCTTTAACCATGAGGTCCAGGGCTCGGCCCTGGTGGGGGTCGAGGGGGCAAAGCCCCTCGCCTTGCCTTTGTTAAGCACCGCTAGAACTGTTTGAGAAGGCGGTCGATGTAGTCGAGTTCGTCTTGTTTTCGGGTTCGATCGGCGCCGCGGCGGCGGAGTTCTTCTTGCAGGGCTCGGGTTCTGGCGGCTTCCATTTCTTCCGGCACCTGCACGTCTCCGGCTTCATCGGTGCCGCCGGTGCCTTCGCCGCGGGGGCGTCCGAGCGGATCGAGATTGAGGCTGGGGCGGCGGGCTTGTTGACGGCCAGGATTGGGGCGGCCGGGGTTGTAGCCTGGCGTATCGCCGGGGCGGTTGCCGAACTGGCGGCCCTGGCCGGTTCCGGGTCCATCGCCTTGGCCGTCGCCTTCGCCCTGGGCCATACCGTCGCCGTCCTCGCCGTCGTCGCCTTCCTCGCCTTGCTGATCGCCGCGGCCGAACTGTTGGGCCATCTGCTGCTGCATGGATTTGCCGCCCTTCTGCAGCGCCTCGATGGCGCGTTGGGCGGCTTGCGCGGCCTGTGCGTCACGCGCTTGCCCGAGCGCCTGTGCGCCTTCGCGCATGGCGGTGTCGGCTTCGCCGAGATTGGGCGGCACCTCTCCGGTGAGGTCGCCGTATTGCTGCATCAGCTCGCCGACGGCCCGACGCAAGGCGAGCTGGGTGCGTTGCTCGGTCCGGCGTGGGTCGGTTTCCTGGGCTTGTGGCTGGCGCATCGGGTCGATGGCGGTGGCGCGGCTTTGGGCGCTGTCGAGAAGGGTGCCCTCGCGTTTGATGATGTCTTGCAGCGCGGTCATCTGTTGTTGGCCGCGTTGGCGCTTCTCGGCCCGCTGGCGCTCGCGCTCGGTCATCTTGCCGCGCTCGGGGCGTCCGTCCTTCAGCGCCTCCATCATCTTTTCAAGCTCGGCGAGCTTGTCGCGGGCGGCCTGGGTATCGTCTTTCTTGTTCGACTCACGCATCTCCTCGGTCAGGCGCTGCATGTCGCGCTGGTCCATCGGATGGGCGTCGGGATTATAGCCGTCGGAGTTCGGGTCACGCCGCGCCTGATCGGCGAGCGCGTCGAGGCGCTTTTGCAGCGCGTCTTGCAAGGCGCGGATCTTCTTGTCGATCTCGGCGCGCAATTCGGCGTCGCGATTGGTCTTCTGGGCGTCCTGCGGTTTTTTATCCGTGTCCGCGGTCGCCTTCTCATCGGCCTTGTCGTTTGGCTTCGCGTCGGCCTTTTCCTGTTCGCGGGCGCGCTCCTCGGCCTTTTTCTCGGCCTCCATCTGGTCACGCAACTGCTGGCGCGCGGCTTCGAGGGACTTGGCGGTGCGATCGGTCGCACCTTCCTCCAGATGCAGCGCCAGCGACCACATGCGGTCCTGTGCCTGGGAAACGGTCTCGGGCGCGCGGCTGCGATAGAGCAGGCTGGCGATGGCGCGCAGGTTGATGAATCCGGAGAGGTCGCCGTCCCACGCCTCGCGCAGGCTGGACAGACGGTCGAGTTCGCGGATGGCCGATTCACGGTCTTGCGGCGACAGGGTGAGCTGGCGGCGGATATAGATCACGGTGCGCGCCAACGGGTTGTTGAACCGCCGCTCCGGCAGAGTGAACGCCACGAGGCTGCTGCGGCCGACAAGCCCGGGGGCGTCGCGCGCCACCAGTTGGCCCGAAACCTCGAGCCCGGCCCAGGGATGCGCCGTGAGGTCGACCACGCGGGTGCCGCGCGCGGATTTCGGGGCGGAGCCGGGCAGCGGGATCACCACCACCATCGGATCCGCATCTGCCCGCGCGGTCAGCCGGAGTTCAGCCTGCAACGACACCACGCCATACGCGTGCGAAACCTGCCAGGGCAGCCGGGTCTGCGGATTGGGTCCATTGCGCAACAGCCCCGGCGGCTCGGGGAAGATCACCACCGGCGCCTGGTTTGCCACCACCGCCACGTCCCAGGAGGCCATGTCGCGGCCCTGCCGGCGGACGGTGATCCGCCCGTCTGCGGTGAGATTCTGTTCAATCTGAAAACTGGTGGCATCCAACGGCGGAAAGGTGGTGATGGTGCCGGCAACATCGAGAACAGGCGGCTCGCCGATCGCGCCGCCGGTGACGCTGACGGCGAGCTTGGAGCCTTCGGGGGCCGAGATATCGGAGCTGTCGGGTTTCAGAAAGATCGGCGGCAGCCCGGTATAGCCCGGCGGCGTGATCCAGGCCTGCAAGACGGCGGATGGCGGCGGCAATGCCTTGCTGAATTCAGGGTGCAGGGCGCCGGCAAGGCGGGTTCCTGAATCAGGGCCGGCGATCCCCAGGCAGGCTGCGAAGGCGATGAGCACGAAGGCACGCAGCGCACGCGGATCGGTGGCGGCCAGCACCGGTCGCGGTGCGTTCAGCCGCAGGCGGGCGATCTGTGCTTTCGCGCGGGCGACATGGGCCGACCACAACGCGACGGCAGCCCCATCGGCCGACGCGGCGGGCCGGTCATCGAGCACCGCCAAGGGTTGATGGCGCAGGCCGCTATCCGCCTCCAGCCGCCGATCGGCCGCCGATGACGCGGGGCGCCTGATGCGACGGACTCCAAGGCCGAGCAGAACCAACACGGCCAGGCCGAACACGGCGAGCAGTGCCACATGCAGAACGGGGGGGAGCGCACGCGGCAGGTCGAGCAGCGCCAGGCAGCCATATAACAGAACAACCCCCAAAGCGGGCGCCATGGCGGGCCAGATCGTTTCGAACCACAGAACCAGCGCGGCGAGAGTCCGCATCCGGCGCAAACCCGGCGGCGGGCCATCCTGGTTCAACGCCGGGTCCGGGGTCATGTGGGATCACTCATGTGGTGAAATCAGGGATCGTCTCAGCGGACCACAAGGCCTCGACCGGCTGACGCGCGCGGATCGTGGCCCAACGCCCGTTATCGACCATGGCGATCGCGGCCAACGGGCGGGCATTGTAGGTGGAGCTCATCACCGCTCCGTAGGCGCCCGCATCCAGGATCGCCACGCGCTTGCCGGCGGCAACCGGCATCATGCGCCGGCCTTTTGCGAAGGTATCGCCGGTTTCGCAGACCGGTCCCACGATATCGATGTCGCGTTCAGGGCCTGCATTGCCCGGCGCCAGCGGCACCACGCCGTGCCAGGCGTCGTACATCGCGGGCCGGATCAAATCGTTCATCGCGGCATCCAGCACCATGAACCGCTCATCGGCCTTGGTGAGAATGACGGAGGCCAGCAACACGCCGGCCGGCCCCACCAGCCAACGACCCGGCTCGATCATCAACGTCAGGTTCATGTCACCGAACGCGGCACGGATGGCGCCGGCGAAGGCGGCCGGATTGGCTGCGGGCTCGTCGCCATAGCCGATGCCGAGGCCGCCGCCGCAATCCATGCGGGTGACCGTCTGCCCGTTGGCGCGCAAAATGCGGATCAGCTCGGCAGCGCGGGCGAAGGCGGCGCGATAAGGCGCCATGTTGAGGATCTGGCTGCCGATATGCAGCGCCAGTCCCTGCGGGCGAATGCCGGGCAGAGTGGCGGCGTGGGCGTAGAGCGCCGCAGCGTCGGTGTAGGAAACGCCGAATTTGTTGTCGGCCTTGCCGGTGGTGATCTTGGCGTGGGTGCCGGCATCAACGTCGGGGTTGATGCGCAGCACGATGTCGGCGATGCGCCCCATGGCGGATGCGATGGCGGAGATCGTCTCGAGTTCCGCTGGGCTTTCGACGTTGATCTGATAGATGCCCTCGGCCAAAGCGAGGCGGATTTCGTCGGCGGTTTTGCCGACGCCTGAGAACACGATGTGATCGGCCGGAATGCCGGCTGCGCGCGCGCGCAGCAGCTCGCCGCCGCTGACAACATCGGCGCCGGCGCCGCCATCATGCATCAGGCGCAGCACGGCCAGATGGTCGTTGGCCTTCACCGCATAATGAATATGCGCATCGAGCCCGGCCAGCGCCGCCGTCAGCTCGGCCAGTCGCAGACGCATCGCCGGCACGGAATAGACCCAGGTTGGCGTGCCCAGCGCATCGGCGATGGCATTGAGGGGAACGCCGTCCATCAAAAGCCCGTCCATTGCGTGGCGGGACAGATGCGGGCGAGACGCGATCAACTCGGCTTCGGAGGGATCGGGCAGGGTGGTCAGGGGTGCTGGTGCGGCCATCGCTCCAGCGTAGGGCAACAGGCGGACCAGGTTCAATCAGAGTGTCGGCGGCGGACCCTCGAACGGGCCGCCGCCATGGCAATCCTACTTCACAACCTTGTCGATAGCACGGCTGGCAGCGGTGCCGGGTGGGTTGCCGGGCATGCCATCGGAATGCAGCGGGTATTCCGTCGACGTGTTGGTGCCGGCAGCACGATCGACCGCGCGGGTGGTGGCATTGTTCTCAACGGTGCCGCGCGGCTTGCCGTACATCTCACCACAGCCGGCAAGCAGGGTGATGGAGGCAAGCGCTGCGAATGGCACCAACAGGCGGGCACGAGATATCATCACGTCATCCTCACACCGGAACCCCACAAAGCGCGGGGTCGACGTGAGGCAACGTGACCGTGCCGGAATGGTTGCGTTGGTTGTCGGTCGGCCGCCGTTAATAGGCGGGGTAAGGTCGTGGATAGGTCACCTGGTCCGCCGGCCCCGGCGCGACCGGTGGGCCGCGTTTGCCGCACGCGGTTATGGCCAGAACAAGAAGCATCGCCAGCAAAACCCTCATGCCAGCGCCTCCACCCAACGCTGCGCCTGGGCCGCTACATTCACCGGTGCCGTGCCGCCGTAGCTGGTGCGGGACGCCACCGAGGCATCCACCGTCAGCACGCCGAAGATCTCCTGCGTGATACCGGCCTCCTCGCTTTGCATATCCGTGAGAGAAAGCCCCGCGAGATCGGTGCCGCGGCTCTCGGCCAGTGCCACTAGACGACCCGTCACGTGATGGGCGGTGCGGAACGGCAGCTTCAGCACACGGACCAGCCAGTCCGCGAGATCCGTGGCGGTGGCAAAGCCAGAACCGGCGAATTCGCGCAGTCTTGGCAGGTTGGGCGCCATGTCGCGTACCATGCCGGCGGTGGCGGCCAGGGACAATGTCCAGGCGTCGGCGGCGTCGAACACCTGCTCCTTGTCCTCCTGCATGTCTTTCGCATAGGCCAGCGGCAGGCCCTTCATGACCATCAGCAGGCCCACCAGCGCGCCGGTCACGCGGCCGGTTTTGGCGCGCACCAGTTCGGCGGCGTCCGGGTTGCGCTTCTGCGGCATGATCGAGCTGCCGGTGGTGAAGGCATCTGACAGCCGGATGAAACTATAGGGCGCGCTGCACCAGATGATGATCTCCTCCGCAAGACGCGAGAGATGCATCGATGAAATCGCGGCGGCCGATAAGAACTCCAGCGCAAAATCCCGATCCGACACCGCGTCCAGCGAATTGGCAGTGGGGCGGTCGAAACCCAGCGTGCTGGCCGTTAAATGCCGATCCAGAGGAAACGACGTCCCGGCCAATGCGGCCGAGCCAAGCGGACATTCGTTCAAACGCCGCCGGCAATCGGCCAACCGTCCTCGATCCCGCGACAGCATCTCCACATAAGCGAGCATGTGATGCCCGAACGTCACGGGCTGCGCAGTCTGCAAATGGGTGAACCCCGGCATCGGATCGGCCGCATGCTCCGCCGCACGCGCGGCCAGCACCCGCATCACATCGGCCAACTGGCCGTCGATGCCGTCAATCGCGTCGCGCACCCAAAGCCGGAAATCCGTCGCCACCTGGTCGTTGCGGCTACGCCCGGTATGCAGGCGCTTGCCGGCCTCGCCGATCCGATCGGTCAGCCGCGCCTCGATATTCATGTGAATGTCTTCGAGATCGGTCGTGAACGGAAACCGCCCGGCCTCGATCTCCGCCGTGATCTGGTCCAGCCCCGCGCGGATGCTGGCTTCATCGGAGGCCGCAATGATCCCCTGCCGCGCCAGCATGGCGGCATGCGCGCGGGATCCGGCGATGTCCTGGCGCCACATCTTGCGGTCAAAGCC
>JANYFG010000121.1 GCA_025362815.1 Rhodospirillales bacterium | reverse complement strand
GGGAGTTGGCGCCAGTGGCGGGCGGCATCGGTGTCGGCGGCGGAGTCGAGCTCCTCGCCCAGCGCGGCGCCGAGGGCGGCTTCGAGGCCGGGGGCGACGGTGAGCTGGTCGATCATGCGGGGCCAGCGTTCGTTGTCTTTGACGCGCAGGATTTCGGCGAGGGCCTGGTGTTCGGAGGCGATTTTGGCGCGCGCGGCGTCGGCGGTGCTGGTGGCGGTGCGGGCGGCGGCGAGGCGGGCGGCGGCTTCGGCGCGCAGGCGTTCGCCGGCTTGGCGGGAGTCGGCGCGGCGTTGGGCGGCGGTGAGCTGGGCGTGCTCGCGCAGGGTGGCGGCTTGTGCGAAGGCGGTGGCGCGGTGGCGTTCGGAGGATTCGAGGGCGGCGCGGGCGGAATCGAGGCTGGATTGCGCGGCGGCGGCGGCGGATTGGGCTTCGGCGACGCGTTCGGCGGGGACGAGGCTGGCCTGGAGGCGGGTTTGGTCCTGGGAGAGGCGTGTGAGCTGGTCGCGCAGTTTGCGGGCGCGTTGGTCGGCCTGGGCCAGGGCCTCGGTGAGGGCGCGGTGGGTGGCGGTGGTTTCGGCGGCGTGCTCGGTGGCGCGATTGGCGTCGGATTCCAGGGCGCGCACGGCGTCGGCGGCGGTGGCGGCTTCGGTGGCGGCGGCTTCGGCCAATGCGGGGTGTGCGGCTTCGGCGGCGGCGATCTGGGCGCTTTCGGCGGCGAGGCGGGCGGTGGCTTGCTCGGCCTCGATGGCTTGGCGGTTGGCGTGCGCGAGGTCGGATTGCAGGCGGGTGACCTGGTCGGTTGCGGCCTGCAGGCCGGCGCGGGCGCGGGCGATTTCGGCTGCGATGTGTTCGAGGCCGAGGCGGTGGCGTTCGAGGGCGGTGCGGGCGGTGGCCTCGGCGGCGCGCAGGGTGGGGAGCGAGAGTGTGGCAGCTTCGGCGGCGGCGGCGGCGGCGACGCTGGCTTCCGCGCGGAGCGAGACATTGCGCGCGGCTTCGGTCACGGCGGCCTGGGCTGCTTTTCGGGCGGCCTCGGCGCGGGCGTTCTGCAGCGACAGCAGCTCGCTCTCGGCGTTGCGGATGGTGGCTGAGATGACGCGGTAGCGGGCGGCCTGGCGGGCCTGGCGGCGCAGGGCTTCGAGCTGGGTTTCGAGTTGGCCGCGCAGGTCTTCGGCGCGGGCGAGGTTGGTTTCGGCGGCGCGAAGCTTGAGTTCGGCCTCGTGGCGGCGGGCGTGCAGGCCGGTGATCCCCGCGGCTTCCTCGAGGATGGAGCGGCGTTCCTCGGGCTTGGCGGACACCAGGGCGCCGACGCGGCCTTGGCTGACCATGGCGGAGGCGCGGGCGCCGCTGGCGAGGTCGGCGAACAGGGTTTGCACGTCGCGCGCGCGGGCTTCGCGGCTGTTGATGCGGTAGGTGCTGCCGCCGCCGCGTTCGATGCGGCGGCTGATTTCGAGGGTGTCGAGCTCGTGGAACGGCGGGGGGGCGAGGCTTTTGGTGTCTTCGAGGGTGAGGGTGACATCGGCGAGGTTGCGGGCGGCGCGGTGGCTGGTGCCGGCGAAGATGACGTCGTCCAGGTCCGCGCCGCGCAGCGAGCGGGCGGAGCTTTCGCCCATGGCCCAGCGCAGGGCTTCGACGACGTTGGATTTGCCGCAGCCGTTGGGGCCGACGATACCCGTCAGCCCCGGTAGAACGTCGAGCGTGGTCGGCTCCGCGAAGCTTTTGAAGCCGGCTATGCGAAGGCGGGTGAGGCTCGCGGGCAAGGGGCTCTCGTGCGGTTAGCCGGCGGCTTCGGCCACGATGCGGGCGAAGGCTTCGGGGGATTGACCGCCGGCTTCCTTGCGGTTGCTGGCGGCTGGGCCGTTGAAGATGAACGTGGGGGTCGAGTCGACCTTATAGATCTTTTCGGCGTCGTCCTGGCCTTTGAGGATGGCGTTGCGCAGCTCCTGGTTGGCGATGGCGGCGTCGAAGGCGGGGCGGGCGAGGCCGGCGAGGGCGGCCATTTTGGCGAGTTCCTCTTTCTGGTTCACGCCACGGGCGAAGGCCCAGCGGTCCTGCGAGGCGAGAAGGGCCTCGATGAAGGGAACGTAGCGTTCGGTGGGCAGCGCGCGGGCCACCATGGCGGCGGTAAGGGCCACCTGGTCGAGCGGGAAGTCACCGAAGACGATGCGGACCTTTCCGGTCTTCACCAGTTCTTCACGAATTTGCGGCAATGCTTGTTTCGAGAAGGCGGCGCAGTGGGGGCAGGTGAGGGAGAACCATTCGGTGACGACCACTTTGGCGGAGGCCTCGCCGATGCCGCGCTCGGCGATAACGGTGTCGGCGCGGGCGTGAGTGGGGAGGGCGAAGGTTGGAAGGGCGAGGGCGGAGAGGGCGAGGAGGCTGCGACGGGACAGTTGCATGGGAGGCTCCTTCATGACGCTGGGGGTTGATGCGGATCTAGCGCCTGCGGGCGGGGGGTGTCGACAGCACCATGCGGCCGAGGGATTCCAGCGCATCGCGCAGTTCGCCTTCGGGCAGGGTTGCGACGGCGTGGTGGGCGGCCTCGGCGGCGGGTTTGCGGGGTGGCGGCCGAGGGTTTTGGGTTTGGGGCTGGATGTCCTGCACGAAGCGCAGGCGGGAGACGATGATCTGGCCCATATGGGCGTTGATGCGGCCGATGAGGGTGGGGGCGAGATGTTGCAGCTCCATCGCCACCGGGCCGACGCAGGCGATGGAGAGGGTGCCGGCGAACAGTTTGCGCGGCGTGGTGACGGCGGAGATGGCGGGACCCATGATGATGTCCCAATCCGCGAGGACCTGGGCCGTGGCGGGGGCGCGCTTCTTGAACGCGGGGCGGACCATGGGCGGGATGAGCGCGCCGAGGGGTCTTGGGCCATAGATGTGGCGGGGGGCGGGGGCGGTGGCGGGGGCAGACGGGGGAGCATTTTGCGGGCGGGTGGCGGCCTGACGGTCGCCGCGGCGGGCGGGGCCAGCTTGGAGGCTGTCTTTGGGCAGCCGATCTGCGGGCGTGCTGCCGGTGGCGTTGTTGTCTGTGCGGTTGTTGTCTGTGCGGTTGTTGTCTGGGGGGTTGTTGTCTGGGGGGTCTGTCGTCATAGGTTCTGTGTGCCCGATGCTCGTCACCTGTTGGCCTGGTATGACCGCCATCGTCGCGCCATGCCCTGGCGCGCGGTGCCCGGGGAAGCGGCCGACCCTTATCGCGTGTGGCTCAGCGAAATCATGCTGCAGCAGACCACGGTTGCGGCGGTGATACCCTATTATGAAAAATTCCTCACGCGGTTCCCCACGGTGCAGGCGCTGGCGGGCGCGGACAGCGAGCATGTGATGCAGGCCTGGGCGGGACTTGGTTATTATGCGCGGGCGCGCAATCTGCATGCGTGCGCGCAGGCGGTGGCGGCTTTCCGCGGATTTCCGCGGACGCTGGAGGGGCTGCGGGCCCTGCCCGGCATAGGGCCCTATACGGCGGCGGCGGTGGGGGCGATTGCGTTCGATATACCGGTGGTGCCGATCGACGGGAATGTGGAGCGCGTGGTGTCACGCGTGTTCGCGATAACGGCGGTGGGGGCGCTGGCCAAGGCGCCGATCGCGGCGGGGGCGGCGCAGCTTGGGGCCGACGATGCGGCACAGGCGCGGCCGTCGGATTTCGCGCAGGCGTTGTTCGACCTGGGGGCGACAGTGTGCACGCCGACCTCGCCGTCCTGTGGGGCCTGTCCGTGGGAGGCGGGATGCGCCGGGCGCCTGGCCGGAATTGCGGCGAGCCTGCCGCGTAAGGCGCCGAAGGCCGTGCGGCCGGTGCGCTATGGCGTGCATTTCTGGGTGACCGATGCGCTGGGGCAGGTGCTGCTGCGGCGAAGGCCCCCGCGTGGGCTGTTGGGCGGCATGACGGAATTGCCCGGGACGGCCTGGCGGCCGGAGCCGTGGGGCGTGGCGGAGCGAGAGGACGCGGCGCCGATGCCGGCGATGTGGCGCGACGCCGGCGAAATTCGGCATGGGCTGACGCATTTCGAATTGCGCGTGCAGGTGTTGGCCGCCCGTGTGGAACGGATCGAGGCCCATGGGTTCTTGCGGCCGAAGGGCGCGCTGGCGGCGGAGGCGTTGCCGTCTGTGATGCGCAAATGCGTGGCCCTTGCGTTGGCGGATCGGCTGATATGAGCGGCGGTGCGAGGGCGCGCCCGAGGAGCGCCCTGGGAGCTGCCCTGGGAGCTGCCCTGGGAGCCGCCCTGGGAGCCGCCCTGGAAGCCGGAACCAATCGAGGGGCGAACGATTGGGAACTGAAAGGAGTGCCGCCGTGATCAAACATTCGCCATGCCGTTTGGGGTGGGTTTTGGAGCAGAGATTTGTCTGACCTTGTTCCCGGCAGGACGCGTCCGCCGATCGAGTTGGAAGCACCGGGGACGCCCAGTGTCAAAAGCCTTCTGGCATTGGCTGTGGGCGTGGTGGTGGTGGCCGCGCTTTACTTCGCCCGCGAGGTTTTGATCCCGATTACCCTGGCGGCCCTGCTGAGTTTTCTGCTGGCGCCGTTGGTGAGCTTTCTGAAGCGGTTGCATGTGAACCGCGTGGTGGCGGTGCTGACATCCATCCTGGTGACCTTGGGCGTGCTGCTGTCGCTAACGGGGTTGATCGGGTTGCAGATGGCGGAGCTGGTGCAGGAGTTGCCCCGTTATCAATCCACGATTCAAAGCAAGGTTGAGGCGGTTCGTGGCGCCACGTTTGATCGCATGGCCGAGCAGATGAAGAATATCGGCAAGCAGCTGCGAGATTCGAACCCGCCCAAGCCGGCGGGAAAGCAGGACGGCAAGAAACAAGCGGAGGCCGCGCCACCGATGCCGGTGGAGGTTCACCAGCCCGATCCGACGCCGATCGAAGTGGCGGAGCGGATTGTGATGCCCGTTCTGGGGCCGCTGACCACCATCGGCGTGGTGTTCATCGTGGCCATGTTCATTCTGCTGCAACGCGAGGATCTGCGAGACAGGATGATCCGCCTGTTCGGCTCCCGCGATCTGCATCGCACCACGATTGCGATGAACGACGCGGCGCGACGGCTGAGCCGCTACTTCCTGATGCAGATGGCCATCAATGCCACGTTTGGCGTGGTGGTGGGCGCGGGGCTGTTTCTGATCGGCATACCTTCGGCCTTGCTATGGGGTGTGATGGCGGCGCTGCTGCGGTTCCTGCCATATGTTGGCGCCCCCTTGGCGGCGCTGTTGCCGCTGATCCTGGCCGCCGCGGTGGACCCTGGCTGGTCGATGGTGGCATGGACGGCGGCGTTGTATTTCGTGCTGGAGATGACCCTGGCGCAGGCGGTGGAGCCGCTGCTGTATGGGCGCAGCACCGGACTTTCGCCATTTTCTGTGGTGATCGCCGCGACGTTCTGGATCTGGCTGTGGGGGCCGATCGGGCTAATTTTATCGACCCCGCTGACATTGTGCCTCGTGGTGCTCGGCAAGCATGTGGAGCGGTTGGAGTTCCTGGAGGTGCTGCTGGGCGACCGCCCGGCGCTGACGCAGGTTGAAAGCTTCTACCAGCGCATTCTGGCGGGCGATCCGGACGAGGTGGAAGAACAGGCGGAGGCGGCGCTGAAGCAGTGCTCGCTTTCTTCGTACTATGACGATGTGGCGCTGAAGGGTTTGCAGCTCGCGTCGATCGATGCGTCCCGCGGGGTTCTGACGGATCGGCAGGTGGAGCGTATGCAAAGCGCGATCACGTCGGTGATCGAGGATCTCGATACGCATGACGATATCGAGCCGGAGGCGGATGCGTCCAAGGCCGGGGCGGGGACTGAGGCTACGATGGGACCTGGCGTGGGGATGGGCGCCGTGACTGGCACGCGCATCGGCGCCGGGACTGGCATCAAGACCGGGGGCGGGACTGGCGTCGGGATTGGCGCCGGGACTGGCAACGGGATTGACGCCGGGATTGGCAACGGCCCGGGAGCCGGCGACGGTGGGGGGTCCGCGTCGATGGCCGGGGCGCCGGCCGGTGGTGACATGAGGGCGGGTTTGAGCGCGAAGACGGCCTTGGGCGTGAAGGTTGGGGGGGAGGTGGCGGGCCCGCCGGCGCCGTTCATGCCGGAGGGTGCGGTGTTCGCTCCAAATTGGGCTTCGGGCACCACGCCTGTGCTGATCATCGCGGGTCGTGGGCCGCTGGATGCGGCGGCGGTGGCTATTCTGGTGCAGCTGCTCGGCAAGCATGGCATCGGCTCGCGTGTTGTGGCGCAGGAGGATATCGGGCGGGGGCGGCTTGCGACGCTCGATATCGCGGGCGTGGAGATGGTGTGCCTGGCCTATCTGGGGCCGACCGGCACGGCATCGCATCTGCGGTATCTGCTGCGCCGGTTGCGCGGACGGATGCCAGGCACGCCGATCGTGCTGTCGTTCTGGCCGACCGAGGATACGGCTGAGGGCAGTGACGAGCGGGCGCGGGCGGCGATCGGGGCGGATTACAATGCAACCTCGTTCCGGGAGGTTCTGGGCGCGTGTTTCGACAAGGCTGTGGTGAAAGCCGGGCCGCCTGCACCGACTGCTGCCGACGCGGGCATGGCGGCCTGAAGCCGGATTGATGCCGGACTTATTACGTATCGGGCCCGGCGAGGATTGCCGCGCCGGGCCGGTGTGGCACCTGGCGCCATACGATCACTGGGCTTAGTTAGTATTTGTGACGAATTCGGTTGCATGTCGCCAGCCAGTGTGGTGTTAGCTGGTGGGTGATATCCTCCCCCTCCCCTTCCGCGCATCAGGCGCTTCCGGCCATGTTTCGCACGCTGCGCGAGGCGGTGGGTGTGTGGTGCGGGCTTGGACTGCTCGGCAGCGTGCTGGGACTGCTTGTGTATGCAAGGCTGGCGCGCGTGTGCGGGCAGATGGAGCGGTTGGCGGGTCGTTTTTCAGCCGGGCGCCTCTCCGCTCGCATTGTGCGTCGGGATCCGGGCTCGATGCCGGGCGTGGGTGCGGCCGATGGCGTGGCGGCCGCGGGTTTGGCGGTGCCGGCGGCGCGGACGTGGCCCTGCCGGTTCGGCTGGCTGGTGGCGTTGTGTGGGTATCGGGCGGCGGGGTTGAGCAGCCAGCTTCGCACCGTGCTCGAGGCGCCAGAGATGGTGGCCTTGCTGACGGCGTGCCCGCAGGCCGTGCGGATTTTGCGGCCGGTGTGCCGGATGCTGGCGATCGAGACGTCGGTTCTGCGGCCTGGCGTGGCGAAGGCCGGATTGATCGCGAGAAAGCGTATTCCGGGCGTGGACGCCGACCGCGACGGTGAGACGTGCCAGGACGCTCCGGCTAAAATCCGGGTGCGGCGGCCGCGTGCGGTTGTGGATTTCGGTCGCATTCCCCTGCCCCGGGGGGTGCTGGCGGCGGCGCGGCGGGCCGGATTTGGAAAGCTTCGGTGACGTTCGCGGGAAAGCTGCGCCTGTTTCGTTACGATTTAACAATATTATGCCGGGTCAGGCGCCTCTTGCGTGCGGCTGCATGTGTGGGCAGCTTCCGGGCCTGAGACGATTGCTCTCTTTTAGAGCGCGATGATTTGGGAGACGCCAAGATGAAGACTCGCGCCGCTGTGGCCCGCCAGGCCGGGACGCTTTTGAGCCTGGAGACCGTTGATCTGGAAGGGCCGCGCGAGGGCGAGGTTCTGGTGGAGATCAAGGCGACGGGCATCTGCCATACCGACGAATACACCTTGTCGGGCGCCGACCCCGAGGGGGTGTTTCCGTCCATTCTGGGCCATGAGGGCGCCGGCGTGGTGGTGGAAGTGGGACGCGGCGTGACGTCTCTGGCGGTGGGGGATCACGTGATCCCGCTTTACACGCCGGAATGCCGGAACTGCGAGTATTGCCTTTCGCGCAAAACCAATCTTTGCCAGAAAATCCGGATCACGCAGGGGCGTGGGGTGATGCCGGATGGGTCCAGCAGGTTCTCGTCTGGCGGCACGCCGATCATGCATTACATGGGGACTTCGACGTTCTCGAACTTTACCGTGGTGCCCGAGATCTCTTTGGCCAAGATCCGTAAAGACGCGCCGTTCGACAAGGTTTGTTATATCGGCTGCGGTGTGACGACGGGGATCGGCGCGGTGATCAACACCGCCAAGGTGGAGGCCGGCGCACGGGCCGTGGTGTTCGGGCTGGGCGGCATCGGGCTGAATGTGGTGCAGGCGCTGCGGATGGTGGGGGCCGAGCAGATTGTGGGCGTGGACCTCAATCCCGGGCGTCGTGCGATGGCGGAAAAGTTCGGCATGACGGATTTCGTCAATCCGGCCGAGGTGGACGGCGATCTGGTACCCTACCTCGTGGACCTGACCCGCGGCGGGGCGGATTACACCTTCGAGTGCATCGGCAACGTGAAGGTGATGCGCCAGGCTTTGGAGTGCGCGCACAAGGGGTGGGGCAAGTCTGTTGTGATCGGGGTGGCGCCTTCGGGGGCGGAGATTTCGACCCGGCCGTTTCAGTTGGTGACGGGACGGGTGTGGATGGGGTCGGCCTTCGGGGGGGCGCGGGGGCGGACGGATGTGCCGCGGATTGTGGATTGGTACATGGACGGGAAGATCAACATCGATGATCTGGTGACGCATGTGATGCCGTTCGAGAAGATCAACGAGGGGTTCGAGCTGATGCGGCGGGGCGAGAGTATTCGGGGCGTGGTGACGTTTGATTGAGAGAGGGCCGGCTGAAAGAGGGGGGAAACGATTTGGCGTTTCGTTCGTTTGACTTGAAATGGAGGCTTCAATGAAAAACGACGCAACGAACGGAACCGCTGCCGCCGCCTTGTCTGCCCACAGCAAGGACGCGCATCCGTCTGCCGCTGGGGCCACGACCGGCGGTGGCGCGGACAGCACCATGATCGATGATCTCGTGGCTTCTGCTACCAAGATGTCGTCCGAGGCCTCGGCGCAACTTGGCGAGGTTGTTCATGATCGGCCCGTGGTGTCGCTGTTCGTGGCCGGGTTGTTCGGCATGGTGCTGGGTCTCGTGATCGCACGTCGATAATGGCGGGCCCGCGCGGGGCGCTTTCAAACCAGGTTTGAACGAAAGCTGGCCGGCGCGCGTTAGAGCAAGACGAGCCCGCCCAGCCCGGGCGATGGCCCGGCCTTCGCCGCTGATCCGATCGATCGGATTTTGCGCGACAGGACAGCACGATCATCCAACAGGAGCCTTTCTCCATGTCGAATACCATTCCCGAAAATGCGCTTGTCGTTGTCGCCGACGGGGGCAAGGCGCTGATGTTCCGCCGCATCGGCACCGGCGACGTGACCCTGCGCGAGGAGCAGGACATGGTGCAGGACGCCATGACGACGCAGGGGCCTTCCGGGTCGCGGCCGGAGGAGCAGTCTCCGAAGCAGACCAACGAAGCGGGGTTCGTGAACAAGTTGGCGCATACGCTGCATACGATGCACCAGCATGGGGCGTTTCAGGATCTGGTGCTGGTGGTGGATCCGCAGACGCTGGGGCAGCTTCGTGCGTGCCTGCACAAGACCGTCGAGGCGGCTGTGGTGCGTTCAGTGGCGAAGGATTTGACGAACCATCCCGTGAAGGCGATTGAGAAGGCTTTGTCGGAGCATTGATATAGAAAAAATCTTCTTTTTCTGAAGAAAAAGAAGCAAAAAGACTTCATTCATTAGGCCCTCGTTATTGTCGGCAGACATGATGAATGAAGTTTTTTGGTTCTTTTGTTCATAAAAGAACGCCTTCCCTCAGACGGTGCCCCAGACGTCCATCGCCACTTCCACGCAGCGTTCCAGTTTGCGCCATTGCTGGTCTTCGGACAGCAGATTGCCTTCCTCGGTGCTGGCGAAACCGCATTGCGGGCTGAGGGCGAGTTGTTCGAGGGGCAGGAATTTAGAGGCGGCGTCGAGGCGGCGTTTGAGGTCGTCGGCCGATTCGAGCTCGCCGGTTTTGCTGGTCATGATGCCGAGGACCACGATCTTGGGGCCGCGCGGGACGAGGCGGAGAGGTTCGAAGCCGCCGGCGCGTTCGCTGTCGTATTCCATGAAGTAGGCGTCGACGCCGACCTGGTTGAACAGCACCTCGGCCACCGGCTCGTAGCCGCCCTGGGCCACCCACGTGCTGCGGAAGTTGCCGCGGCAGAGATGCATGCTGACGGCCATATCGGCCGGGCGGCCGGCGATGGCGGTGTTGATCATGGCGGCGTAGGTTTCGAGAAGGCCATCGACATGTTCGCCACGTGCCTTCAGGCCCTCGATCTGCTCGGGGTCACAGAGATAGGCGATGTTGACCTCGTCGAGCTGGAGGTATTTGCAGCCGGCCTGGGCGAAGGACTGGACGGCGCCGTGATAGGCGTGGCCGAGATCGCTGAAGAACAGGTCGAGATCGGGGTAGATGGCGGGGTCGATCGCCTGGCGGCCGCCGCGGAAATGCAGGACGCTGGGGGACGGGATGGTTTGCTTGGCGACGGCGGTGGAGACGCTGCCCGCGACGAAGCGGAAATCGTCGACCATGACGGGCTTGTTCCAGCCGACGCGGGCGTTGACCTGGAGGCTTTTGGGCAGCATGACGCCGCCCTTGAATTCGACCATTTTCTCGGGCGTGACGAGATCGACGCCCTCGAGGCCCGCCATGAAGTCGAAATGCCAGTAGGCGCGGCGATATTCGCCGTCTGTGGCGGCGCGCAGGCCGATGCTTTCCTGCTTGGCGATGGCCTCGCGGATGCAGGTGTTTTCAACCTCTCGCAGCGCCTCGGCGGAGATGTCGCCGAGCGCGCGGGCGGCGCGGGCCTCGCGCAGCCTGATGGGGCGAAGCAGGCTGCCGACGTGGTCGGCGCGGAAGGGGGCGCGGGTGCGGACCGGGATGGCGACGGAGGCGGACATGGCGTGTTCCTCGGTTTTTCGTTCGGATATGGCACACGGAGAGCACTGGCAAGCGTGAACTAACCGCCTTGGCGGTGGTCGTCACCGCCGTGGCGGTGGTCGTCACCGCCGTGGCGGTGGACCCCGCGCTTCGAAGCGACTATCTCCACCGTGGCTTCGCCCCCGCTTTTACCTGCAGTGGTTTCGCACCGCTGCTTTTGCCGCATTGCTCTCGCGGCCGTCAGATCCGGACCAACGCCGCGCATGTTCCTGTCCCCTTTGCTTGCCACCCTCGTGACACGTGCCTGCCGGCGCGCTGGTTTGACGGTTCTGCTGGGCGTCCTGGTGGGCGCTCTGTGCCTTGCCGCAGCGGTGACGCGGCTGGGTGTTTCCACCGATACCGACCAGCTGTTCGCGCAGAGCCTGCCGTGGCGGCAGCACGACATCACGTTCAACAAGGCGTTTCCGCAATTCAGGAATCTGCTGGTGGCGGTGGTGGACGGTGTGTCGCCCGAGGTGGCCGAGCAGACGGCGATCGATCTGGTGGCGGTGCTGGCGAAGGATACCACGCATTTCATCTCGGTGCGGCGGCCGGATGCGTCGCCCTACCTGGAGCAGAACGGGCTGCTGTTTCTCGACCAAAAGCCCCTGGGGGCGTTGCTGGACACCACGATCGACAGCCAGCCGTTTCTGGGACAGCTGGCCGCCGATCCCTCCGCCCGCGGCTTGTTCGCGGCGTTGGGACTGATCGGGCTGGGGTTGGAGAAGGGCCAGGTGGATCTGGCCGGCTTCGCCCCGGCGCTGTCGGCGTTTCACATGGCGCTGGCGGATGCGATTGCGGGCAAGCCGCAGCCGCTGTCGTGGCAGACGCTGTTGGCGGGGTCGCTGACCGACCTGGCGGGGCCGTATCGGTTCGTGCTGGTGCGCCCGAAGCTGGATTATGGGGCGTTGGAGCCGGGGGGGCTTGCGAGCGATGCGCTGCGGGAGGCTGCGTCGAAACTGGAGTTCGTGAAATCCGGCCTGGCCCATGTGCGGCTGACCGGGGATGTGGCGCTGGCTGATGAGGAGTTCGCCACCGTGGCGCAGGGCGCGGCTGTCGGCACGTTGGGCAGCCTGGCGCTGGTGTTGGTGTGGCTGACCCTGGCCGTGCGGTCGTGGCGGCTGATCGTGCCGATTTTGCTCACGTTGGTGCTGGGGCTGCTGTTGACAACCGGGTTCGCGGCCATTGTGGTGGGCAGGCTGAACCTGGTGTCTGTGGCGTTCGCCGTGCTGTTCGTGGGCATTGCGGTGGATTTCGCCATCCAGTTCAGCGTGCGGGTGCGCGAGATGCGGCTGGTGGCCGGGTCGGCCGAGGCGGCGTTGCAGGAGACGGCGCGGCGGGTGGGGCCGCAGATCATGGTGGCGGCGATGGCGACGGCGGCCGGTTTTCTGGCGTTCGTGCCCACCGATTTCAGCGGCGTGGCGGAGCTGGGATTGATCGCGGGGTTCGGAATGCTGTTCGCGTTCGCCTGCACCGTGATATTCTTGCCCGCCTGCCTCACCTTGTTTCATCCGCGCGGGGAGCGTGAGGAGATCGGCTTTGCCTGGGGCGCCCGGCTCGAGCGCGCGTTGCAGGCCCGGGGGCGGCTGGTGCTGGGTGTGGCCGGCGCGCTGGCGATCACGGGGGCGGTGCTGTTGCCGCGACTGGATTTCGACAGCGACCCGCTGCACACCAAGGATCCGCATACCGAGGCGATGCGAACGCTCTACGACCTGATGGAAGACCCGCTGACCAACCCCTATTCCATCGATATCATCACGCCCGATCGTGCGGCCGCCGACGCTTTGATGGTCAAACTGAAGGCTCTGCCGCTGGTGGCCGACGTGCTGTCGCTGTCGAGCTTCGTGCCGACGGAGCAGGCGCCGAAAATGGCGTTGCTGGCGGATGCCGCGAATATCCTGTCATCGACGTTGGCCAGGCGAACGCCGCCTGCGCCGGTGCAGCCCGCCGATATCAGGCTGGCCGCGACGGCCGCGCTGTCGCAGCTGGAGCATGCCGGCAGTGGGCCGGCGGCGGCGCCGATCCAGCCGATCATTGCTGATCTCACCACTTTGGCGGTGGCCCCGGATGCCACGCTGATGGCGGTCAATGCGTCGCTGACGCGTTATCTGCCGCTGCAGCTTGGCAGGTTGCGGACCGCTCTGGCGGCGCATCCGGTGACGGTGGCGGATATTCCGCCGGATATCGCGGTGGATTGGCGGCTACCCGATGGGCGCATTCGCGTGCAGGCGTTGAGCAAGCCGGCGGCGCGGGACAGTGCGGGATTACACGCCTTCGTGGCCCAGGTTCGCAGCGTGGCGCCGGATGCGGCGGGGTCTGCCGTGACCATCGTGGAAACGTCCGGCACCATCACGCACGCGTTCATCACGGCGGCGATCGGCGCGGTGATCGCCATTGCGCTATTGCTGTTGGTGGTGCTGCGTCGCGTGCTGGATGTGGCGCTGGTGCTGGCCCCGTTGCTGCTGTCGGCGTTGGTGACGGTTATCGTGGCGGTGCTGCTGCCGCTGCCACTGAACTTCGCCAATATCATCGCCTTGCCGCTGTTGCTCGGCGTGGGGGTGAGTTTCAATATTTACTTCGTGATGAACTGGCGGGCTGGTGCCACGTCTTATCTCGGCACCGCCACGGCCCGGGCCATTTTGTTTTCGGCGCTGACCACCGCCACCGCGTTCGGTTCGCTGGCGCTGAGCGCGCATCCGGGAACGGCGAGCATGGGCAATCTGCTGTTGCTCAGCCTGGGGTCGACGTTGTTGGTGACGTTGCTTGTGATGCCGCCGCTACTGGGGGCGCTGCGGCGTTAGGTTCAGAATGCTCTTTTGTGACCAAAAGAACCAAAAACGTCATTCGATCAGAGGCGCAAGGCGGATATACCCGCAACGTATGAGTGAAGTCTTTTTGCTTCTTTTTCTTCAGAAAAAGAAGACCCTACGCCTAAAATCCTAATGCCCCCCTTCCAGGTAAGCCGCACGAATTTCGGGTCTGGCCAGCAGCTCCGATCCGGTGCCGGCCATGGTGATAAGGCCATTGACCAGCACGTATCCGCGATGGGCCAGGCGCAGCGCCTGAAACGCGTTCTGTTCCACCAGCAGCACCGTGAGGCCGGTGGTGCGGTTCAGGTCGCGGATGGCCGAGAAGATCATCTTCACGATAAGCGGGGCGAGGCCGAGGCTGGGTTCGTCCAGCAGCAGCAGCTTCGGCCGGCTCATCAGGGCGCGGCCGATGGCCAGCATCTGCTGCTCTCCGCCGGACAGGGTGCCGCCGCGTTGCTCGCGGCGTTCGCGCATGCGGGGGAACAGCGTGAAAACCTGCTCCATGGTCTCGGCGGCTTCGTCCGGCGGGCGGCCATGGGCGCCCATCAGAAGGTTTTCATAGACGGACATGCGCGGGAAGATGCGCCGGCCTTCGGGGGACTGGGCGATGTCGCGGCGCATGATCTCGTGGGTGGGCATGCGGGTGATGTCGGTGCCGTCATACGTGATGACACCGTCACGCGCGCGGGGGGTGCCGCAGATGGTCATCATCAACGTGGACTTGCCGGCCCCGTTGGCGCCGATGAGGGTGACGATCTCGCCGGGATTGACCACGAGGTCGATCCCCTTCAGCGCCTGGACAGAGCCGTAGAACGCGGTGACGCCGCGGAGTTCGAGCAGCGCGCTCATGCGGCTTCTCCCGCGTTTGCGGCGTCGTCCAGCCCCTCGTCGCCCTCGCCGAGATAGGCTGCGATGACGTGGGGGTCGTTTCGGATGTGCTCCGGCGTGCCGTCCGAGATTTTCTTGCCGTGGTCGAGCACTACCACGTGATCGGAAATGCGCATCACCACGCCCATGTCGTGCTCGATGAGAAGGATGGAGCAGCCGCCGTCGCGGATGCCGCGCAGGAGAACGGAGAGTTCATCGGATTCGCGCGGGTTGAGGCCCGCGGCCGGCTCGTCCAGGCACAGCAGCCGGGGGCGGGTGCACATGGCGCGGGCGATTTCCAGCCGGCGTTGGGCGCCGTAGGGCAGGCTGCCGGCGGGCTCGTCGGCGCGCGCCATGAGGCCCACCTTGTCGAGCCAGTGCTTGGCCAGGTCGAGCGCGGTGGCTTCCAGACCGCGGTAGCGGCCAAGGCCGAACACCGCGAGCAGCCCGCTGGCGACGTTGGGCATCACCGTGTTGTGCTGGGCGACCAGCAGGTTTTCGAGTATGGTCATGCCCTGGAACAGACGGATGTTCTGGAAGGTGCGGGCCACGTGGGCGCGTCTGGTGATGATGTGGCCCGGCATGCCCGCCAGCTCGAGATCGCCATCGGGCATGTGCAGGGCCAGCTTTCCCGACGTTGGCCGATAGAACCCGGTGATGCAGTTGAACACCGTGGTCTTGCCGGCGCCGTTGGGCCCGATCAGCGCGGTGATCTCGCCCTGCCGCACCTCGAACGACACGGCGTCCACCGCCATGAGGCCACCGAACCGCATGGTGAGGGCATCGACCGTCAGAAGGGATGTCATCAGCCGTGCCCCTGGCTGACCATATCGGCCGATATCGTGCGCGACGTGCCGAGCGAGACGGAGGGCGCGCGGCCGGAGACCAGGCCCCTGGGGCGCACCACCATCACCACAACCAGCGCCACGCCGAAGACAAGCATGCGGTATTCGGCGAAGTCGCGGAACATCTCGCCGCCGCCGATCATCACGATGGCGGCCAAAGCGACGCCGAGCTGGCTGCCGAGACCGCCCAGCACCACCACCGCCAGCACGATGGCCGATTCGATGAAGGTGAAGCTTTCCGGGCTGATGAAGGCCTGTCGTGTGGCGAAGAACGCACCGGCGAACCCGCCGAAGCAGGCGCCGATGGCAAAGGCGGTGAGTTTGGTGACGGTGACGTTGATGCCGAGCGCGCGACACGCGATCTCGTCCTCACGCAAGGCTTCCCAGGCGCGGCCCAAAGGCAGGCGACGCAGCCGTTTGGACACCCAGTTGGTCAGCAAGGCGAGGCCCAGGATGATGTAGAACAGGAAGGCCACGCGGTAGGTCACGTTCGGCTCGATGCCAAAGAAGTCGGCGAAACTCCCCTCCCCGCCGCCGGCGGTGAAGGTGAGGCCGAACAGCGTGGGGCGCGGAATGTTGGAAATGCCGTTCGGTCCGCCGGTGAGCGAGGTGAAGTTCAGCAGCACCACGCGGATGATCTCACCGAAGGCCAGGGTGACGATGGCGAGGTAGTCGCCGCGCAGGCGTAAGACGGGAAAGCCGAGCAGCACGCCCCAGAACGCGGCGAGCAGGCCTGCCAGCGGCAGGCAGGTCCAGAAGCCAAGGCCGAAATTCTGGGCCAGCAGCGCGTAGGAATAGGCGCCCACGGCATAGAACGCGACATAGCCGAGGTCGAGCAGGCCGGCGAGGCCGACCACGATGTTCAGCCCCCAGCCGAGCATGATGTAGGTCAGCACCAGGATGCCGACATCGATGATGTAGCGGCTGCTGTAGAGCGGCATGGTAAGCGCCAGGACCAACAATGCCGGCCCCATATAACGGCCGAGGCCGGACAGGGACGACGGCCCTGCTTTCACGGGAACGGTGCGCGAGCGGGCCTTCCACAGCACGATGGCCAGCCGGCCCACGAAGGTGAGCCCGACCAGAATGGCCACGCTGGTGGGGCGGGCGAGCAGCTCCAGTTTGCCGTCGTTGCCGACATTGGTTCTCAGCCCGACCATGGCGCCGAACAGGCCGAGCGCCACGAGGGCGGAGAGGAACGCATCGCGCAGCGCGGTTCGAAACAGCGGGCTCATACCTTTTCCACGTCCGCGCGGCCGAGCAGCCCGGTGGGCATGAAGATCAGCACCACGATCAGCACCGAAAACGCCGCCACGTCCTTGTATTCAACCGTGGCATAGCCGGACCAGAAACTTTCGATCAACCCGATCGCCAACCCGCCGATCACCGCGCCCGGCAGCGAGCCGACACCGCCCAGTACGGCCGCCGTGAACGCCTTGGTGCCGGCGTTGAAGCCGATATAGAAATTGATGGAGCCGTAATACATCAGGAACAGCATCCCGGCCACGGCGGCCAACGCGGCCCCGATCACGAAGGTGAGGCTGATCGTGCGGTCGACGTCGATGCCGAGCAGCGAGGTCATTTTCATGTCCTGCTCGCACGCCCGCATGGCGCGGCCGAGCGAGGTTTTCGTGACCAGCCAGGTAAACAGCGCCAGCAGCGACAGGGTGACGAGCACGATGACGATCTGCATCCAGGTGAGCTGCACCACGAAGCCGTCTTGCTCGAAGATGTTGAAGCCGCCGGGAATGATGTCGGGCATGTTCTTGTCCCGCGCGCCCTGCGCCACCTGGCTGAAATTCTGCAGCGCGATGGACATGCCGATGGCGCTGATCAGCGGCGCCAGCCGGAACGAGCCGCGCAAGGGCCGATACGCGATGCGCTCGATGGCCCAGCCATACAACGCCGCGATGGCGGCGGCGAAGATGAGCGTGACGGCAAGCGCCAGCGGCACCGAGGTGATGCCCAGGGCGGCCAGCGCAGTGAGCGCGATCAGCGACAGGAAGGCGCCGATCATGAACACGTCGCCATGGGCGAAGTTGATCATGCCGATGATGCCGTAGACCATCGTATAACCCACGGCGATCAGGCCATAAATGAGCCCCAGGGTCACACCGTTGATAAGCTGTTGCAGCGCGTAAGCCACGGTGGATCCGATTCGAATGACGATTGCGCATTACCAACATGGGATGGAGCCATGCGCAAGCCGCGCGACAGATGGCGGTAAAGGCTTCCCAAAGCCAGCCGACGTTGCTACACACCCGCCTCCGCCGTGGGGTTCGCGCTTTTGCGTGAAGGCCCCACATCGCGACCAGGCGGGCACTTAGCTCAGTTGGTAGAGCAGCTGACTCTTAATCAGCGGGTCGAAGGTTCGAATCCTTCAGTGCCCACCATTTTCC
>JANYFG010000103.1 GCA_025362815.1 Rhodospirillales bacterium | reverse complement strand
CTCGGAAAGCCGTGCGACAATCAACATTCGACTGTGCCGCGTCGTGCGGGCATTCTCATGAACGTCCATCTGGGGCTCCGAGCGTGGGGTTGTTGGCCTGGTAACCACAGCCTCCACAATCAGCCCCAGAGGGACAACCTCAATAGCAGCGACAGCTAGAGCGGGATGATTTTGAGTAGAAGCAAAATCATCACACTCTACTCTTGTTTGATCGATCATGTTTATGCGTTCGGGTTAATCAACCCAAACGCATCATGATCTAACGGTTGATTTCAGCGATCGACGATGCCAGCCGCTCGGACGCACCGGCGACGGTTTGAACGCCCATGTTCGCCTCATCGGCGGCGCGGCCGACGCGCGTTCGGCTGTTCATTCGCCTGCGAACATTTCAAGGCGTGATGATTTTAAGTCGCGATTGCGCGTTAGATATGGTGTCTTTTTGCTTGCGTTTTGCTGGTTTTTATGGTTTTTGTGTTAGGTGATCTTGTCCCCCTCCCCTGCCGAGCGTTTCGCGTTGACCTTCCTGGGGCTGTGCCAGGCGGTGGCGGCGAGTGTTGCGTTCGGGCTGATGACATCAGCGATGATCGTTCTGGTGTGGGCGCGGGTGCGCAAGGCGGAGGGGTTGTTTTTGGCGCTGCTGGCGCGCGTGGCGGCCGGGCGGTGGCGGGGCGGATGGGTTCGGGCCGGTGTGCCCCGTGGAAGCCGCGACGATGGGGTTGGGACGGCGGGTGGGGCCCGGTTGCCGACGCGGTTCGGCTGGTTGATGGCGAAGATGCCGTTCGTGGCCGCCGGATACGGGTCGCAGTTGCAGGCGCTTCTGGACGAGCCCGCCATGGCGGCGCTGGTGGCGGAGACGGCGCAGGCGCGGCGGATCCTGGGGCCGGTGTGCCGGATGCTGGGGGTGGTGATTCCAGGGTGCACGGCGCCTTTGCCCCCGGCGCTTTTGCCCCCGGCGCCGAAAGCGATGCGCGTGCGCCCAAAGCGGGCGCGCGTGGCGCTCGACTTTGGACGGATCCCGTTGCCGAGAGGGGTTTTGACGGCCGCGCGGCGGCAGGGGTTTGGAAAGATACGATGAGCGCCGGGGAGAATCGCCGCTATTTCGTTTCGATTTGTTTACAAATTCAGCGGACGCCGTTTGAGGCCTATGGCTTGGGGTTTTGCTTCTCGGCTTCCAGCCTGGCCTTGTCGCGCTTGAGGGTGCGGCGGATGGAGACGAGCTCGACGAGCAGGAATCCCAGAACCACGAGCATCACGATCATTTCGGATGATGCGGCCCAGCTCATCATCGCGCGGCGACCTTCATGGAGACGGCGTCGCGGGCATGGAGACGGCGTCGCGGGCCTGGAGCTTGGCGATGAGGTCGAGCATCCGTTCGGTGGCGGGCATCTCGGCGCGGCGCGGGGTGGATTGCACGACCGCCTCGATGAGGAAGAGCGTCTGTGCCAGGGGGGGGGCGGGTTTGGCGGCGGCGGGAAGCAGGGCCGCGAACAGGGCCTGGCCGAGCAGCGCCAGCTTGCGGCGGCCGGAGACGACGGCGCGGCGCGACACGCTGTCTCCGCCATGACGCGCGACCTGGCGGCCGATCTCGGCATACAGAAGGCGGGCGGCGCCGATGCCGGGCCGGCAGGCGAGCGGCAGATGCGCGATGCCGTCATCGGCGCGGGCATAGAGGTGATCGGCGACGGCGAGCAGGCGGGACACGACGCGGCCGAGTTCGGGGGTGAAGACCGGGCGGGCCAGCCAGGCTTCGGGGTCGATCCCTTGCTCGCGCAGCCAGGCGCGGGGCAGATAGAGGCGGCCGGCGCGGGCGTCCTCCCCCACGTCGCGCGCGATGTTGGAGAGCTGCATGGCGACACCGAGGTCGCACGCGCGCGAGACGGTTTCGGGGGCGCGCCGGTCCATCAGCACCGTCATCATGGCGCCGACGGAGCCTGCGACGCGGGCGGCGTAGGCGAGCACGTCTTCCAGGGTTTCGTAGGTGCGCCCGGCGGCATCCCACGCGAAGCCTTCCAGCAGCGCCTCGGGGAGCGCGCGGGGGATGGCGTGGCGGCGGACGACATCGGCGAAGGCGCGATCGACGGCGATGGGCAGGGGGGCGCCGGCATAGGCGCGTTCGAGGCGGTGGCGCAGGCGGGCCAAGGCTTCGGCAGGGTTTGGGTTGGGGCCGGAGCCCATCGGCGAATCGTTGTCGATGGCGTTGTCGATCTCGTCGTCGGCGAGGCGGCAGAAGGCATAGATGGCGCCGGCTGGCCCGTGAACGGCGTCTGGCAGGAGTTTTCCCGCCGCGTGGAAGCTGCGCGAGCCGCCTTTCAGCAAGGCGCGGCAGGTGGCGAGGTCCTCGTGGGAGGCGTGGCGCAGTTCAGACCAATGCATCGGCATGCGGCACCACCTCGTCCAGAACACGCGCGGAAGACAGAACGCCCGGCACGCCCGCACCGGGATGGGTGCCGGCGCCGACCAGGTAGAGATTGCCGATTTCCTCGCTTTTGTTGTGCGGGCGGAAATAGGCGGTTTGGGTGATGATCGGCTCCAGGCTGAAGGCGGCGCCTTTGTAGGACAGCAGTTCGTCCTGGAAATCCTGCGGCGTCATGATCCGGGAGGATATGACGGCGTCTTCGAGCCCGGGCAGGATGGTGGCGGACAGGTGGGCCGCGATGGAGCGGCGGTAGCCTTCGGCGCGCGCGGTCCAATCGGTTTTGCTGTCGAGATGGGGGACGGGGGACAGGACGTAGAACGAGTCGCAGCCATCCGGCGCCAAAGAGGGGTCTGTGGCGGTGGGGCGGTGCAGATAGAGGCTGAAATCGTCGGCGAGGGTGTGGTGTTTGAAGATGTCGGCGAGCAGGGCCTTGTAGCGTTCGCCCAGCAGGATGGTGTGGTGGGCGACGTCTGGGTATTGCCGGTTGGTGCCGAAATACCAGACGAAAAGGCTCATGGAGTAGCGGGCCTTGGCGATCTTGCGGTCTGTCCAGCGTGTGCGGTGGCGGGCGGCGATGAGGTGGCGGTAGGTCCAGGCGCTGTCGGCGTTGGACACCACGATGTCGGCGTGCAGATGCTGGCCGGAGGCGAGGCGGACGCCGGTGGCGTTGCCGTCCTGCACGATGATCTCCGAAACCTCGGTATTGAGGCGGACCTCGCCGCCCTGGCCGGAGATGAGGTCGATGAGGCCGTGGACGAGGGAGATGGTGCCTCCCATGGCGAAATGGACGCCCCAATGGCGTTCGAGCCAGGCGACCAGGCAGTAGATGGCGGAGACCGAGAAGGGATTTCCGCCGATCAGCAACGGGTGGAAGCTGAAGACGGTGCGCAGTTCCGGGCTTTTGAAATGCGAGGCGACGACGGAGGCCACGCTGCGGGCGGCGCTGGCGCCGAGCATTTCGGGGATCATGACCGCCATGGTCTGCCAGCGGGCGAAGGAGACGTGGCCGCGTTCCTCGAAGCCGATGCGGCAGGCCTCTCGGCTGGTCTCGAGGAAACGGTCATAGCCTTTGACGTCGGCTGGCTCGAACTTCGCGATTTCCTGGCGCATCGCCGCGGCGTCGCCGGTGTAGTTGAAGACGCGGCCGTCGTTGAAGCGGATGCGGTAGAAGGGGGTGACGGGGCGGAGGTCGACGTCGTCGGCCAGCGTGCGGCCGCACAGCGCCCACAGCTCCTCGAACAGGAAGGGGGCGGTGATGATGGTGGGGCCGGCATCGAAGGAAAAACCGTCCTGGCGGAAGACGCGGGCGCGGCCGCCGGGGCTGTCGCATTTTTCGAGAACGGTGACGCGGTAGCCGCGCGCGCCGAGGCGGACGGCGGCGGCCAGCCCCCCGAAGCCGCTGCCGATGACGACGGCGTGTTTCTGGCGGCGTTTGGATTGCTTGTCCCCATCGGCGGCGTGCGACGGGGGGGTGATCCTGGGTTTTGTGAGGGACGTCATGGGCCGAGTGTAATCATAGCCTGACAGTTTCAGCCAGACGCAAAATAACTGTCAGGCGAAATAGACATGGGTATTTGGGTTGGGTCAGTCGTTGAGGTCGTAGGGACCACCGCGTTCGACGGCACGGGCCCAGGCGGGGCGGGCGTGGATGCAGTCGAGATAGGCCATGAGGTGGGGGCGGGTTGCGTCGAGCCCGGCCTTGGCGGCCATGCCTTCGACCAAGAAGCTCATCTGGATGTCGGCGGCGGTGAAGGACGGGCCGGCGAACCAAAGGGAGCGGGCGAGCTCGGCCTCCATATGGTCGAGATGCAGGGTGAGCTGCGGCATCACGAGGGCGGATTTGATGGCGCGCGCGAGGCCGCGCACGACGGGGCGGACGAAGAAGGGCACCGGGCCGGTTTCGATCTGGTCGAACACGACCTTGAGCAGGAGGTTCGGCATGCCGGAGCCTTCGGCGTAGTGCAGCCAGTAGAGATAGCGTATATGATCTGGCGCGTCCGGCGGTGGGACCAGCGGTGTGCGGGACGTGTCCTGGCCGTGGCGTTGCAGCAGGTATTCGATGATGGCGCCGGATTCGGCCAGCACGAGATCGCCGTCCTCGATGATGGGCGCCTTGCCCAGGGGGTGGATCTGGCGCAGCGATTGCGGTGCGCTGCCGCCGAGACCCTCACGCATGTAGGACCGCACCTCGTAATCGAGACCCAGCTCCTCGAGGAGCCACAACACGCGTTGGGAACGCGAGTTGTTGAGGTGGTGGACGATGATCATGGGAGCCTCTCGCTGTGCCTTGTGGGCATACGCCATCCCGGGGAGCACGTCTGCCTCGAACGAGCAGCTAGGATTTGGGCCAGCGGCGGTGGAGATCGACGATATGGGCGGCGCCGGAGGCCGCGAAGCAGGCGAGAATCTGCCATGGGCGCGCGGCGTCGAGCGCCAGGATGCACGAAAGGGTGAGGAATGCGCCGGCGGCGAGGTGGAAGACGATGTCCCTCACCGCAAGTCCGCCTCGCATGACGCGGCGCCACAGGATGAGGCCGATCAGTTCGAGGAGGGTGACGCCGAGCAGGGCTGCGAAGAGCGTTTGGGTCAGCGGGGCGCTGCGTCGCGGATGAGGGCTGCGATGGTGGCGGGTTGCTCCTCATGGGCGAGATGGCCGAGGCCCGCGAGCGAGACGATCGTGGCCGTGGGAAGCAGGCGGCGGACGCGGACGGCATCGGACGGTGGGATGGTGAGGTCGCCCTGCCCCACCACCAGCGTGAGGGGGGTTCGCAGCTTGGGCAGGTCGCGGGCGAGGTCGCGCAGGTTCCAGTTGGCCATCATGGCGAGCGCGCCGGCGACATGGCCGGGGCTGCCGACGACGCGGCGGTAGAGTTCGGTGCCGGCGGCATCGAGCGTGGAGCCGGTGCTGCGGATCAGCCGGTCGAGCGCTTTCGGGGCGGCGGCCTGGCGGGCGGCGATGCGTGAGACGATGTCCCAGGCGGCGAGGCCGCGCGCGAGGGGGGCGAAGATCTCGGTGGGCATGTTCGGCAAGGGAAGCATGGCGCCGTTGAGGCTGATGAGCGCGCGCGGCGCGATCTGGCGATCGAGGCACATGCGGGCGAGGATGGCCGCACCCGCGGAATGGCCGACCGCGACCTCCGGCGTGAGGGCGCAGGCCTTGAGCAAGGCGGTGAGGCCGCGCGCCATGCCGGGGAGCGACATGAGGGCTGCGGGCGGCATCTGGGTGAAGCCGTGGCCGGGCAGGTCTGGCGCTACCACCGTGTAATCGGCGGCGAGCAAGGGCAGCAGCGCGCGCCAGGAATGGGTGGCCGCCCCGGTGCCGTGCAGCATGAGCAGGACCGGGCCCGCGCCCGCGATCTGGACGTGCCAGCGGATACCGGCGGCGGTGACGAAGCGGCTGGCTTCGGCGTTTGGCCAGCCCGCGCCGTCTCGCTCCCAAAGCAGCTGGTCCGGCATCGGCGTCTCCGTTACCTGGATTTCGGGGTGAGGCTCTGCACCGCCTGCGTCAGCCGGACGGCGTCGACATAGGGCAGCGGGAGGTATCGGGCAGACATGGACGCCGCCAGGGCCTGGGCAAGGGGCGAGGGGCGGGTTGAGGTGTCGACCAGCAGCACGGCGCGGTTTTGCCTGCGGATGGCGGCGGCGGATTGCAGGGCCTCGGCCTCGGCGATGGCGCGGCCGCCCAGCCCGTTGCGGCCGACATTGGATTTGCCGTCGGTGAGCACCACGATGACGGGGGTGCCGCCGCGACGCTGGACGCTGGCGGCGAGGGCCTCGGCGGCATCGAGTCCTGCCGCCAACGGTGTGCCGCCGCCGCCGGGCAGGCCGGACAGGCTGCGTTTGGCGCGAACCAGGGAGCGGGTGGGGGGCAGCAGGATCTCCGCCGTGGTGCCGCGAAACGAGACGACGGCCACGGTGTCTCGGCGGATGTAGCATTCGGCCAGAAGGAGTTCGACGGCGCCCTTGGCTTCGGCGAGGCGGGTGGCGGCGGCCGAGCCCGAGGCGTCGACGGCGAAGATGGTGGTGGTTTCGGTGCGTTCGCGAAAGCGGGAGACGTGGAAATCGTCGAAGCGGACCTGGATGCAGCCTTTTGTGGGGGCTTGGGTGCCGGCTTGTGGAGCCTCGGATGCGCGCAGGCGTTGCCAGGGGGCGGCGGCGCGCAGGGTTTCGACGAGGTTGAGCCGGGCGTTCGGCCCCGGTGCGCCGCGCCTGATGCCGGCGGGACGGCCGCGTTTGCCGGATTTTTTGAGCGCGCCGGACTTGCCCTGGGAGCGTGCGCCGGCGCTTCGGGCGAGATCGGTTTTCAGAAGCGCCAGGAGACCGCTCGGGATGGCTGAGATTGCGGCGCTGAGGATGATTTCGCCCATAGGGAATTCGGGCGGAAGATCGTCGGGCTCATCGCCAGCTTCGGGCTCGGGGGTCTGGTCGTTGGGGGCCGCTTCGTCCGGGGGCGCTTCGTCGGGCGGCGGGTCATCTGGGGCGGGGCTTTGCTCGGGCGTGGCCTCCTCCGCCGCCGGAACCCGGGTGGCGCGCGGTGCCAGCACCAAGCGCGCGGCGATGGCGGCGTCCGGCGGGGCGACGGCGGATCGTCCGGCCAGGGCGGCGGCGGCGCGGGCGACACGCAGGGCCAGCAGGGTGGCGCGCAACGACCAGACGCCGAGGGCCAGCGCGGTGGCGGACAAGGCGGCGAGGGTGGCGTCGTCCGCCGTGATGTCGGCGAGCCGGGTGCGCGCCTGGGTGACGGCGTCGAGATCGTATTCCAGCGCGTCGTCGTCGAAGCCCGCGCTGAGGTTGAGCCGGAACGCGAGGCGGTCGAGCAGGGCCGGGGATGGCCGTTCGTCCCCGCCCGCCCCTGCCCCTGCCCCTGCCCCTGCCCCTGCCCCAGAATCGGCCCCGGGTTCCGTGTTGTCCTCGCCCTCGTCCAACGCGACCACACCGATGCGGGCCGGGCTTTGCGACACGATGCCGTCGCGCGCGGTGAGGACGGTGCCGGTGTCGAGCGTGGCGCAGAGTTGGGCGGCGATCGTGGCGGGCAGCCGCTCGGCCATCGCCACCAGCACCACGCCGCCATCGGTCTGCGCGAGAAGGCCGCGCTCGGCGATGGGACGACCGGCGCGCAGGGTGGCGGCGATGTCGAGCCCGCCGACCAGGCGACCCTCGGCGATGTTGAGCGGCATGCGGCGAACGGGCGCGGCGGGGTCGAGGCAGGCGCGCAACAAAGCGAGGAACGCGTCGCGCACCGGGCCCGGCCGGCCTCGCAGGGCAACCCCGCCGAGGCCCGCGGGGTCGACCGCGAACAGCAGCGCCACCAGCGCGTTATCTGCGGCGGCCTGGCTCATCTGGACTGGCTCATCCGGCCGGGCTCATTCCGACCGGGCTCAAGCGGGGAAGAGTTCGGCGACCGCACGGTCCACCCGCGTGGTGGAGCCGGCGTCGTCCAGCACGTTGCGGCGGAGGCGGTGGCGCAGCGAGGGGGCGGCGATCTGGCGCAGATGGGCCTGCGTGACGGTTCCGGCGCCTTCGAACGCCGCCAGCGCACGCGCCGCGCGCATCAGGGTGAGTTCGGCGCGCAACCCGTCCGTGCCGAGATTGATGCAGAGCTGGGAGGCCTGCTCGAGCACCGCGTCCGGCACGTCCACGGCGCCGATGCGGGCGCGGGCGGCGAGGATGCCGGCGCGCAAGGCCGCGTCCTGCTCGGCGTAGAGCGCGATGAACGCCTCGGGGTCGCGCTCGAACGCATCGCGCCGTCGCACGATGTCGATGCGCGTCGGCAGGTCCATGGGGGTTTTGACCTCCACCGACAGGCCGAACCGGTCGAGTAGCTGCGGGCGCAACTCGCCCTCCTCGGGGTTGCCGCTGCCGACCAGCACGAAGCGGGCGGGGTGGCGGATGCTGAGGCCATCGCGCTCCACCACGTTCTCGCCGGAGGCCGCGACGTCGATCAGCAGGTCGACGATATGGTCTTCCAGCAGGTTCACCTCGTCCACATAAAGGAAGCCGCGATTGGCGCGGGCCAGCAGCCCCGGCTCGAATGCCTTCTCGCCGCGCGACAAGGCACGTTCCAGATCCAGCGCGCCGACCACACGGTCCTCAGACGCGCCGAGCGGCAGATCGACCACGGCAACGGGCCCCATATGCGCGGGCAGCGGGCCGGTTTGCAGCCGCGCCTGGCACTCGTCGCACAGCCGCGCCGTGTTGGCGGGATCGCAGCGATAGCGGCAGTCGTCCACCATGCGCATCGGAGGCAGCAACGCCGCCAGCGCGCGCACGGCAGTGGATTTGCCGGTGCCGCGATCGCCGAATACCAGCACGCCGCCGATGCCGGGGTCGACGGCCGCGATCACGATCGCGCGTTTCATCTCGTCCTGCCCCGCGATGGCGGAGAAGGGAAAGGCCAGGGCCATGCTCAGGAAACTCCGGATTCGAAAGTGTCGACGGCGTTGGCAACCGCCATGTTGTGGCGAAACGCCTCCGCCGCCTCGGCCAGAACGGCGTGGGGATCGGCCATCATCGCACCCGCGCGGTCGAGATCGGCGCGGTAGTCTGCCTTGAACGCGGCGATGTCGTCGATCCCGTCGAAGCGGTAGAACGCAAGCGCGTCGGCGCCGAGGCCGAGGGTGCGGGCCAGCACGGTCTGCATGATCTGCCCGCCGCTGAGATCGCCGAGCGTGCGGGTGTAGGCATGCGCGATCAACCCCGCACCATCGCCGACGCCGGCCCGGGCGATGGCCTCGGCATACAGCGTGGCCTCGGGATGCAGCGCCAGGGTGTTCGCCCAGTCAGCGCCTTCCAGTGCGTCGAGATCGGCGTGCAGGGCGGCGGTGCGATAGACCGGGGGCCGTGCGAACAGCCCCACCGCCGGGCTGTGGCGATGATGGTCGAGGCTCGCTTCCAGCGCGACATAGGCCGGCAGCAGGTTACGCAGCAGCAGGGCATACCCGTGGCGGCTGGCGCGACCGCGCAGGATCCGCGCCATCATGCCGGAACGCTCGGCCTGAACATGCAAGGTTTTCGTCTCTGCCCAAAGCCGCGCGGCAAACCCGCTCGTCTCGCCCACCGCTGCATTCACGCCAATTGATCTCCGCGATATTTTTCTGGATGCAGCCGAAGATACGCCTCCGGTGGGCGACCGACCCCGAGCATTATGCGTTAGAGCCTAATGATTTTAAGTAGACAAAATCATCAGGCTCTAACTTGTTGTTTTATCGATCATGATGCGTTTGGGTGAAGCAACCCAAACGCATCATGATCTAGCGGCCAGAATCCCCATACCGCAGCAGCCGCTCCAGCATGTCGGACGCACGTTGCACGGACACCCGCACGCTTTCCAGCCGCCGCGCCATGCCGGCGGTGTCCACGCCGTCGGTGATCTCCAACGCGGCGAGCTGCGCGTTTTCGAGCACCGCGGTCAGCAGGCTGCGCGCGGCATGTCCGGCGGTGGAGTGCAGCGATCGCTGCGCCTCAAGCTGGCCGGCGGAAATGGTCTCCTGGAAACTGCGGCGGGCCTGTTCGGCCTCCATGCGCTCGGTGAGATCGGTGAAGAGAAGCACGAAACCCAGCACCCGGCCGGGGGCCGAGAACACCGGATCGGCCCGCACCAGCAAGGCGCAATCGCCTTCCAGCGCGCGGTGCATGCATACCTCGCCGCGCCAGGTGCGATGGAACCGGCTGAGCTCGTCGAGCCGGTGGCGGATCTCCCCCGGCTCGCGGAACAACGCCGGCAGGTCGCCGAATTCGGCCACCGGGCCGTGATCCTCGGGCAGCAGCGCCACGAACGCGTCGTTCACCACCAGCAGCCGGCCACCGGCATCGGCGATCAGAACCGGCTGTTCCGATTCGCTGACCTGGCGCGTCACCTGCGTCAGCTGGTCCTGCGCGATCAACGCGCGTACCGAGCGGAACTGCAGCACCACATCGGTCACCGTCTCGCCGATCAGCCGGGCCGCCATCAGCTCCGCTGGGCTCCAGGCCGACGACGTGCCCTCCACCCGCTGATGCCACTGCGCGAAGGAGCGGCGGGGCGACAGATCGGCGGGATCGTCGCCCACCTTCACGGCATCGTTTGGGTTGCCGCCCCACACCACCGTGCGCACCTGTTCGGGGCGGAACCACAGCATGTATTCGGTGGACGAGCGCGACACCGTCACCGCCAGCAAGCCGCTCGCGATATCGGCGATCGAGGCGAAGCGCGGCGCATCGATACTGAGCGCGGAACTGGCAAAGGTGGGGCTCAACGACGGGCCAGACGCCACCTGCTCATCGAGGAACAGGCCGATCTCGCGCAGCTTCTGCGTGCTCGGCACCTCGCCCACCGTCAGGCACTGGCCCTCGAACAACAACGCTGCCCCCGAGGCGCCGAGCGGGGTGAGCAATGAATTGGAGCCGTCGAACAGCGAGGTGCGCCAGTCCCCCTCCCGCGTGATCGAATCGATGATGCGCTGCTCGATGCGGCGAACCGACAGCTCCACCTGGCTCTGCACGAAACTTTCCAGCGCCGCGATGCGCGTGGAAACCGCCTCGGCCAGAAACTCGCACACCGCCCGCTGCTCCAACGGCACGGTCCGCGCGCTGTAATGGTGGCACGAGATCAATCCCCACAGCCTTCCGCTGACCACGAGCGAGATCACCAGCGTGGCGCTGACACCCATGTTCTTGAGGTATTGCACATGGATGGGCGACGAGCTGCGCAGCACGCAATACGACATGTCCGGCTCACGCCCCGTCTGCGGCGCATGGCGCGGCAGGATCGGCACGGGAGTGTAGTCCACGTCCACCAACACGCGCACACGCATGCGTTCATAAAGCCTGCGCGCGATCTGCGGGATGTCGGTGGCGGGATAGCGGTTGCCGAGAAAGGCTTCCAGATCCACCCGGCGGTCCTCGGCGATCACCGCGCCGTGTCCCTCCTCGTCGAACTTGTAGACCATCACGCGGTCGTAGCCGCTCAGCTCGCGCATCACCGAAACCATCTCGTCGCACAGCGCCTGGAGCGAGGCGGACGAGACGATGGCTCGCAGCGACGAAATGATCGGCCCGTCCATGGCGATGGGTGCGCCGGCCGGCTCCAGCTCCACGATCAGCCCGCCAGACGGCGGCCGGTGCACCAGGAGAGTAGCCGTGCTTCCCGGCATCACGCGGCAGAACGCGGCCTGCGGGACACCCTCGGTGAGATCGGCCAGCGTGCCGCGCACGGCATCGGCCAGCGAAGCCGAGACGTCGCTCAACGTGTGGCCGAGGCATTCCGAATGCGGGCGGCCCAGCCAAAGCCCGATATTCGCGCTGGCCTGCGAAATGACGAGCTCGTCGTCATGCAGCACCAAAAGCGCGCCGTGCGGCTGGATCGATCCCGCGAGATGGATTTGCTCACGCTCGCAATTGTGCAGCGTGGCACTGCCGAAAGGCGGCGACAGCGCGCTGCCTGGCACGCCGCCTACGAAGGGATCGGCGCGTCGCTCACGCGTCATGTTCCAGCGCCGCTTGTGATTCGGTATCCAGACCGTAGCGGTTGAGCTTCATGTAAAGGCTCTGCCGGCTGAGGCCGAGCATGTCCGCCGTTGCGGTTCGGTTGCCATCTGCACGTTCCAACGCTGCCTCGATGTAATGTCTCTCAACCAGACCCACCGTTTCCTTGACGAGTGTTGGAAGGGACGCTTCACCGAGATCATCGGCCATTGCGCCCAAGGCTGCAAGCAGGGTGTGCCCCTTGCTGGCGCGGGCCGATGGCGTATGGGCATGGGGATTTGCCAGCAGCGCGGAAAACCCGAACGGCGTCGGCTGCGCGGCGGGCGCCGCAATCCGGCGAGAGACGTCGCGGATCAGCAGGTTGACGAAGCGGCAATTCTGCTCGCGATCGCCGGCGGCCGAGATCTCCACCGCGATTTCAGCGGTGTCGGTGTGCAGCGTGGTGGAGAACAGCCGCACGTCATGGTGGCGCTGCACGGAGGACAGCAGCACCGCCAGATCCGCACCGGGACGCGACAGCCAGCGGCCCAGGCGCTCACCCAGAACCAGGCCCACGGCGCCCACCTGCACGAGGTCGAGAAACGCGGCATTGGCGCGCAGCACGGTTCCTTCGAGGTCGATGACCACATACGCGTCTGGAAGTCGCTCCAACAACGCGTCGATCGGCAGATTGTCACGCGATGGGGTGTCGCGCGCCTGGCTGTCACGGGACGGGAGGGCCGCGCCGTCGCCCGGCGTCCCGGCGGGGCTCGGCCGCAGGAGCACGGGCGCAACCAGGGGTGCCAGTTGCAGCAGAAACACCTGGCCGGGCTCGGCGCTGAGCAACGAGGCGCGCATGGTCCACGCGGTCCGCTCCACACCCAGATGCACCACGATGGCGGGCGCGCGGCCCTGGTCGCGGATACGGTCCAGCATGGTGCGGAACATGGCGTGCTCGGACAGCGGCAGTTCCGGCAGCAGATCCTGGCCCGGGGTGATGCTCAGCGTCCGCAACGCCGCCAGATTGGCTTCCACCACGTTGAACCCGTCCGCCCGCACGATCAGCACGGCTTCGCTGGACGTGTCGAACAGCATGCGATAGCGCGTCTCGACGTCGCGCAGCTTCCAGTAATCCTGCTCGCGCGCCTGCTGCGCCGCGATCAGCCGGTTCTGCAGTTCGGTGACGGTGGATTGGTTCTTGCCGATGGCGATCAGCCCGGCCTCGCCGCCCAGCCGGATGGTGGAATATTCCACGGGCAGTTCCAGCCCGCTGGGGAAACGCTGATTGACGGTGCGGAACGCCGAGACGCCGCTGGCCCGCGCGTCCTGCAGCATGGTTCGCACGCGGTCGCCTGCGCCGTCCGACACCGTATCCGCCCAGTTGCGGCCCACCCAGGCATCCACACCGCCCACCGGAAGGCTGTCCGCCAGTGTGGCGCGCCGGATGTTGCCATCCAGATCGAGCAGCAGCGTGATGTCAGGTCGCGAGATCGTTATGCCAGACATGATCGATCGATACCCCAAGCGTCATCCGTGACGTTGGACTGACAGTTGCGAGTGTAAGCCTTTCGATACACAATAGCTATTTAAAGCGGCCGGCCAGACATTAAGCTCGCGCAATGCGAAACCGCGTCGGTTTCCAAGGCGCCGCCGCGCTCACGCCCGAGATAAGGCGCGATTCAGGCCGCGCGGCGGAGCTGCAAGGCCGACCACGCCGCGGAGAGGGACGCCACGAGATGGCGCATGTCCGCCTCAGTATGCAACGGGCCCGGCGTCAGACGCAGCCGTTCGGTGCCGCGCGCCACGGTGGGGTAGTTGATCGGCTGCACGTACACGCCGTGTTCCTCGAGCAGGAGGTCTGTCAATTGCTTGCAGCGCACGGGGTCGCCCACCATCACCGGCACGATATGACTTGTGTTGTCCAGATGCGGCAGCCCCGCCGCATCCAGCATCACCCGCAGCCGCGCCGCGTTGGCCTGCTGCGCCTCGCGCTCGGCGGAGCTGGTTTTGAGGTAGCGTATGCTCGCGGTGGCCCCCGCCGCGATAGCCGGCGGCAAAGCGGTGGTGAAGATGAAGCCGGAGGAGAAGCTGCGCACGAAATCGCACATCGCCGCCGAGCCCGCGATATAGCCGCCCACCACGCCGAACGCCTTGGCCAACGTGCCCTCGATCACGTCGATACGATGCGCCAGGCCCTCCCGCTCCGACACGCCGCCGCCGCGCGGGCCATACATGCCCACGGCATGAACCTCGTCGAGATAGGTCAGCGCATGATACTTGTCTGCCAGATCGCAGATCTCGCGCATCGGCGAGATGTCGCCGTCCATCGAGTACACGCTCTCGAACGCGATCAGCTTGGCCCGGCCCGGCTCCACGGCGGCCAGCTTGGCCTCCAGATCCGCCACGTCGTTATGCCTGAAGATCACCGTCTCGGCGCGGCTGTGCCGGATCCCCTCGATCATCGAGGCGTGGTTGGACGCGTCTGACAGGATCACGCAGTTCGGCAACCGCGAGGCCAGCGTTGAAATGGTGGCCCAGTTGGACACGTAGCCCGAGGTGAACAGCAAGGCGGCTTCCTTGCCGTGCAGGTCTGCAAGCTCGGCTTCCAGCAGCACGTGGTGATGGTTGGTGCCGGCAATGTTGCGCGTGCCGCCGGCGCCGGCGCCGCAACTGTCCAGTGCGGCGTGCATGGCGGCGATCACATCGGGGTGCTGGCCCATGCCGAGATAGTCGTTCGAGCACCACACCGTCACCTCGCTCACGCCGTGGTTGCCATGGCGGCGCGCCTTGGGGAAGGCACCGGCCTTTCGTTCGAGGTCGGCGAACACCCGGTAATTGCCCTCGCGGCGCAGGCCGTCGAGCTGCTTTCCGAAGAACGCTTCGTAATCCATGGCAGCCTCCGAAGAAGAAAGCATCGAGGTCGGCGTGTTCTGGCTGGCGCTTTCGGCGTTCATCGTGCGGCCTCTGAAACAGGTTTCGCGACCCCCGCGAGATCGGCGGAGGGGGGCCGTGCCTCACGTTTCTGCAGATACCAGTTCCACAGATCCTCAAACGGGACCGGTATCACAAGCGCCCAATGCTCCACCACGCCCAGCACCATCATGGCTGCCAGGAACGTGGCCGAGGTTGCGGCGAACTCCGACGCATCGGCATGCGCGGCGCGCTGCACCAGAACAACTGAAAGGATCATGCCGAATGTGACGGAGAGCGGCATCAGCGCGTTCATCGGGCGCTGGCGGAAGAAGCTGCCGAGGTAGCGCAGATGCACCGGCAAAAAGCGCTCGCTCACGTTGCGCACGCCCAGGAACAGATTGAGCTTGGCGCTGACACGCATGCCCCACAGGATCGCGTAGGTCCAGGTGGCCACCTGGTTGGCACCGCCCCAGCTGAACGCCAGAATGGCCGCGAAACCGGCCATGATGGCCAGCTCGTGGTAGATCACCACCTGTACGCCGTGGATGAAGTGCTTCCAGCCGCGACAGTCATGCGGGCAGGCGTGTTTGCGCGGGCCGGTGATGATACCCATCAGGAAGCTCATTTCCTGCCAGCCCCACACGATCAACGCCACCACGAAGCCGGCATAGGCCCCGCGAACCGTCGTGTCGTCGCCGATCCAGCCCAGCGCCTGAAAGGCGAAGCCCGCCAGGACGGACGCGCCCAGCAGGCTGATGGGAAAGGTTCGGCGGGGAAGATGGTCGAGAAAGATGATCAGGCCCGTGCTGGCCCACCACACGAACAGCGCGAATGCGATGGGCAGTCCGTACAGGGCCATGTCGTTTCTACCAGACCGGCTGCAGGCGCACGTTGGCCGGCAGTTCGTGGGTGTGGACGGGCAACAGATACAGGCGCGCGAAATTGGCCGCCGCGGCCGCCGTATAGCCCAGGCGCTTCACGCCGCCCACGAACCCGCCCTGCTTCTTGGCGCGCGACAGACCCTCGGTGATCTTGCGCATCCGCTCCAACCCACGTGCGAACGCGGGATTGTCGAGATCCAGCGTGATCGGGAACACCTGCTTGCTGATTTCGGATGTGATGCGGAACACCTTGAAATCATAGTCGGTGGGATCGATGCCCATGCCGGCGTGGAATTCATGCCGCGCATGGTCGCGCACATACATCGTGGCGAACACCGCCAGCACGAAGAAGCGGATCCACAGCTTGTTCACGCCGGTGAGGTATTTCGGGTTGGACCGCATCAGCAGCGCGAACGCCTCGCCATGGCGGAACTCGTCGTTGCACCAGTTTTCGAACCACTTGAAAATCGGATGGATCATGAATTCCGGATGCGCCTGCAAATGCCGGTAGATGGTGATGTAGCGGGCGTAGCCGATCTTCTCGGACAGATACGTGGCGTAGAAGATGAATTTCGGCTGGAAGAACGTGTATTTCTTCGATCTCGTGAGAAAGCTGAGATCCACGCCGACGTTGAAGTCCTTCAGCGTATCGTTGATGAAGCCGGCATGCCGCGCCTCGTCTCGCGCCATGAAGGCGAACAGCTCGCGCACATCGGGGTTGGTGATGCGCTTCTTGATTTCGGCATACAGCACGCAACCGGAGAATTCGGCGGTGACGGAGCTCACCAGGAAGTCGATGAACTCGCGGCGCAGCTTGGGCTCCATCGCGTTCACGTCGACATCGAAGAACGCGTTGCGCATGAAGTGGCGCTTGTTGGGGTCGGCGCGCATTTCTGCGACCAGCTTGTCCCAGTCCTCCCGCACCGATTCCACGTTCAGGCGGTCCATCGCCGGGAAATCGGTCGTGTAGAAACGCGGCGTGAGGATCGTGTCCTCCTGCGCCGATTTCGTGGCGGCGTTGACCTCGCGGCGACGCGCCGGGTCGGTGGCAGGACGGTCCGTCAGGGTGGTGCTCATCGTGCGGTCCTCGAAACCATGCCGTTTTCGATATCGTCCTTGGGCTGAAAACCCACCTCGTAAAGCTCGGTCAACTCGAACAGACCGGCAAGCCGGGTCCAGGCGCGTTCCAACAGGCCGGCGCGGCTGATGGTGGCGCGGCATTGCAGGCTGAACTGCGCGCCGAAATCGATATCGGTCGGCACATCGTGCAGCAGCACCTGGTCGCCCTCGCGCACCTCGAAGCTCGTGGGGATCGCATAGACGTGGAAGCTGTCCTGCGTCTTTTCGATCTCCACGTCCACCGTGCCCTGCTCGGTCTCGCGGCCGAGGATGTGGTTCCAGCTCATTCGTCGATCGCCTTCAGAGGAAGCAGCTTCACAAACGCTTCCGCATTTGTGGTCCCGAACGCGGCCAATGCAACGGTGCGATGCGTGACGGGGTCTTCCAACGTCAGCTCGCCATCCGCATACGCCGTGAGGCGAAACGGCGTCTCCGGCCCCTGCTGCTCGCGCACCCGCTGGCGCACGAGGCCGCGCATCATGGCCCGCACGAAGTTGTTGCTGTTCGGTTCCAGCTCCGCCACCACCGTGTTGTCGGCGGCGTTCGTCACTTCCACGCCGCCATCCACACGGTCGGAGAAGCGGAGGTCGCGCATCGCTACCACGCGCGCGGTGGGATGGGCCTCCACCGGCGAGACGATCTGCGTGGCCACCACCGTGCCGGCGCACGCAAGCAGGAACAGCGCGGAGACGACCAGCGGCAGGGAGATCTTGGTGGTGCGCTTTGTCATGAGCGATTGTCCTGTGTGGTTTCGTCAGGCGGCCACGGTCTCATGCGCCGGGCCGCGCATCGGCGTCTCCATCTGAGACCTCGCGGCAATTGCATGGCCTTCGCCCCCCGCCGCCAGCGCGTCGCCGAGGACACGTGCCACCGCGGCGGCATCCGTCACCGCGCGCAGCATGGGTTGGGCATGCGACAGGTTCCACGCCTGCACATGCGGCCACAGCAGCAGATAGGCGATCTTGTCGTCGGCAAGCGGGGTCAGCAACACGTTGCCGCTGCCGTCGGGATTGACCCTCACCCCTGCGCTGGCAATGCGCACGAAGGGAATGTTGATCGTTTTCGGCAGCGCGATGCCGGCGCGGATGACCAGGCGCTTGCTGGTGATGGTATACACGGTGGTGCGGCTGACAGCGTAGCAGAACAGGCAGATGATGCCGATGGCCGCGGCCCCCAGCCCCGTAAGCTGCAACAGCGGCATGCCCTGATCGGAGAGCGACTGGCCGTCATACAAGGTGGACAGCACGTCCCACACGATCAGCAGGCCGAAATAGATGGCGATCTTGCGGGCGTGGAAGGTGCGCAGCGCCAGCACCTTCCAGTTGGGCTCGCCCTGCCACAGCAGTTGCTCGCCCTTGGGCAGGCGGGCCGGCAGCCCACGCACCGGCTCGTCGCTCTCGTAATGGCTTTCCTCGGACGGCCCGGCGCCGCCTGAGGCGGGCGCCTTGCTGTCGCGCGTCATGTTGACGCGTGTCATATCAGCGGTTCCGTCCGCCCGGCGGTGGCATACAGCGTGCCGCCGGCGTAGTAGCCGCAGATCTTGTCCTCTTCCAGGCGCGTCACCTGATCCGGATGGCGCAGAGCCGGCACGTTGGCGAACTGGAAGGAGGTGATGGACCGAACCTTCACCTGCCGTGCCTTGGACCTGATCACCGACATCGTGGTGGGCAGCAACACGGTGCGCGGCCCCATGGCCGAGGCAAGCTCAACCTCCAGATAGCGCGCCACGGTCTCGGACCGGTCCACCCACACGTCGATGACGACGCCGCCCACCAGGCCGTCGCAGCCGATCACCTCCATGCCGACGGGATTGGGGTCTTCCTCGGCCACATGGAAATCAGGCGCCACCCGTGTGGGCACGATGCGCGCCTCGCCGGTCTCCCACATCACGTCCGGCATGTCCGTGCGGTTCGCCCAGGCGGCGGGGCCCACGCCGTCGATCATCGGGTCGCCGGTCGGGTCCAGCGGGGCGCCGGGGAAGTTTGCAATCGGCACAGCCTTCGGCTCGGGCTCCATTGCCTCGGCGCGCGGCGCCAGCACGGTGATGCCGTTGTGCAGCAAAAACACCTTCGGCGCCGGCATGGCCGCACCGGGGTCCAGCGCCGCGCGGCCGGGGATATCGGACACCAACGGAAATCCCTCCCGCCGGCTTTCGCGTTGCAGGTGGATGACCAGGCCGAAGAAGAAGATCCAGAAACCGTAAAGGGTGATCTGAGCAATGTCGAAATACTGCGTGAAGGCGCCGGTCTGCATGGTGTTACCTCAATGTTGAGAGGGGAGCGGTGGAAAGAGAGATGGACGCCGGATCGCGGACGGCCGCATGGCGCCCCGAGCGGCGGCCACCGCGCACGAGCGGGCCGAGTGCCACCAAGGTGACAAACAGCAAGGCGATCTCGACATGATAGACAACGCTGTAACCGGTCCCGGGATTGGCCAGCACGTCGCCCAGCACCCCCTGCTCGGCATAGTAGGAGACCACGTCGCGCAGGATGCCGCCGGCCGCGATGGCAAGGCCCGCGGCGGAGGCCTCTGCCGCGCCCCAGGCACCCAGCGCCAACCCGGTCTGGCCCTCGCGTGCCACCGCAATGGTGGCCATGAGGGTGCCGACCGAGAACAGCGCGGCGCCGAAGCCGATCAGCGTGGTGCCGATGCCGAACAGCGTGGCCGATTCGAAGGGTTCGGCAAAGATCACCGCGCTGAACGCCACGATCCCGGCGCCGATGCCGAATGCCGCCACCAGATACGGGTCGAACCTGCGCGACAGCAGGCGCGCCGCCACAGCCAGCCCAGCCAGACCACCCACCGCCAGCAAAGCCGTCAGCGCCGTGGTGGCACCCACCGACAGATGCAGGATCTGCCCGCCATACGGCTCCAGCAGAATATCTTCCATGCTGAACGCAGCCGTGCCAAGCGCCACCGTGAGCAGGCGACGCCGGGCATTGCCGCCGAGCGCGAAAGCGGCCCAGGCCTCACGGAAGGCTGGTTTCGCCTTGTCGTTCATCGTCCGCTTGGGATCTCGCGGCTCCTGCTTCCAGATTGCCACGACGTTGAGAATGAGCGTGACCGCGCCGGCGCCCTGCACCACCTGGATCAGCTTGATCTGGCTGAACGTGGCCAGCAGCAGCCCGAACACCACCGAGCTCACAACGATGCCCACCAGCAGCATGACGCACATCAGCACCACGACCTTGGTCTGCGCATGCTTCGGCGCGAGGTCGGTGGCCAACGCCAGCCCCGCCGTCTGCACCGTGTGCAGGCCCACGCCCACCATCAGAAAGGCAAGACCGGCGCTGACCTGGCCCACGATGGCCGGCGCTTGGCTGTCGCCGGACAGCAGAATGAGCGCGAACGGCATGATGGCAAAGCCGCCGAACTGCATGCCGGTGCCGAAGAAAATATAGGGCACGCGGCGCCAGCCCAGGGCCGAACGATGGTTGTCCGACCGGTGTCCCACGATGGCGCGCATCGGCGCGAACACCAAAGGCGCCGACACCATCACCGCCACCAGCGACGCGCTGAGGCCGAGCTCCACGATCATCACCCGGTTCAACGTGCCGATCAGCAGCGCCGCCGCCATGCCGACCGTGACCTGGAACAGCGACAGACGCAGCAGCCGGCCGATCGTCAGCTCAGCCGTGACCATATCGGCAAACGGCAGGAACTGGGTTCCAACCTTGCTCCATTGCCGCGACAGCCTGTCGTTGGCAGACCGGAGCGCGCTCATCTGCGCACGATCTCCATGATCTGGGATTTGTAGAAGCCGGTGGACACACGATGGGTGCGGCCATTCACGAAGTGGGCCCACAACGGCGCGCGTGACAGGCGGGCCCACAGATCATCGGGCCGGATCGGCACGATGGCGGGCGAGCGGTCCTTGCGGGGGAACAACTTGCCGACCGCGAACACCACCATCAAAAGCGGCGTCTGCGGGGCCACCGTGAAAAGGATGGAACGACGCGTGCGCGCGGCCCAGCCATCCAGCACGCGGGTCATGTCGGCACCCTCGTAGTGAATGATGCTGTCCATGGCGACAACATGGTCGAATTCACCCAGATCCGGACTCAGCATGTCGCCGGTCAGGAAGGTGACGGAGCCGGCGCCGAGATCGGCGGGCACGCGGGTCTGCGCCAGGCCCACGAGCGTGGAGGCAAGATCGATCGCCACCACCTCGGCCCCGCGCCGGGCCGCCTCGAACGCAAACGCCCCCGTGCCGCAACCGGCATCCAGAATGCGTCGGCCCGTGAGATCCCGCGGAAGATAGCTCAGCAAGGTGGCGCGCGTGGCATCACGCCCGGCGCGCACCGTGGCGCGCACGCCGCTGACCGGGGCATCCGACGTGAGCCGCGCCCAGGCCGCAGCCGCGGTGCGATCGAAATAGGTCTCGAGCTCGCCGCGACGCTTGGCGTAGGAGAGGCTGGTCATCACTCGTATCCGAGCAGGTCGAAGATGTCGCGGTCGCGCATCGGCGCCGGGATGCGATCCGGCGTGCCCGCCCACAAGGTGGCGGCGAGTTTCAGATACGTGTTCTGCACCGCCTCCAGCTCCGGCGAGTGCTCCATTTCGAACAAGGTGGACTTCTTCAGGCGCGAGCGGCGGATCACGTCCAGATCCGGAAAGCGCGCCAGCAGGTCCATGCCGATGGCATTGTTGTACTTGTCGATCTGGTCGGTGCCGGCGGAGCGGTTGGCGATCACGCCGCCCAGCCGCACGTCGTAGTTCTTGGCCTTCGCCTGGATGGCGGCGACGATGCGGTTCATGGCAAAGATGCTGTCGAAATCGTTGGCCGTCACGATCACCGCGCGATCGGCGTGCTGCAACGGGGCCGCGAAACCGCCGCACACCACGTCACCCAGCACGTCGAAGATCACCACGTCGGTGTCGTCGAGCAGGTGATGCTCCTTCAGCAGCTTCACCGTCTGGCCCACGACATAGCCGCCGCAGCCGGTGCCGGCGGGGGGGCCACCGGCTTCGACGCACATCACGCCGTTATAGCCTTCGAACACGAAATCCTCGGGGCGCAATTCCTCGGCGTGGAAATCCACCGTGGCCAGCACGTCGATCACCGTGGGGATCAGCGACTTCGTGAGCGTGAACGTGCTGTCATGCTTGGGGTCGCAGCCGATCTGGATGACGCGTTTGCCGAGTTTGCTGAATGCAACGGAAAGGTTGGACGACGTGGTACTTTTGCCGATGCCGCCTTTGCCATACACGGCGAACACCTTGGCGGTGCCGATCTTGATGGACTGTTCCAGCCGCACCTGCACGCTGCCTTCCCCGTCGCCACGCTGGCCCGGACGTTTCGCGAGGGTTGATGCGCTCATGCTGCGGCTCCCATTGTAACACCTTCTAGGCGGTCTTCCAGTTCTTCGCCAGCGCGACGAAGCATCTCCAGCATCTTGGCGTCCGGCTGCCAGTAATTCCGCTCATGCGCCTCGATCAGGCGGTTGGCGATCTTGCTGGAGGCTGCCGGGTTCAACTTTGCCAGACGCTCACGCATCGTGTCGTCGAGCATGTAGGTCTCGGTCAGCTTCTCGTAGATCCAGGGCGCCACCTGGCCGGTGGTGGCGGACCATCCCAAGGTGTTGGTGACCTGGGCTTCAATCTCGCGCACACCCTCGAAGCCGTGCTTCAGCAGCGCGTCGTACCATTTCGGGTTCAGCGCCCTCGTGCGGGTCTCGAGCGCCACCTGTTCGGACAGGCTGCGCACCGCGCCGTCGCCGCGCGTCTGGTCGCCGATATAAACCGCCGCCGCAACGCCGCCCCTTGCCTTGCGAACCGCGCGGGTGATGCCGCCCAGCGTGTCGAAATACTGGTCCACCGTGGTGACGCCGAGTTCGATGCTGTCGAGATTCTGGTAGGTGATCTCGACATGTGACAGGGCATCGGCCAGCACCGCGGTTTTCAGCTGCGGCCTGCCGTTCACGCCATAGGCAAAACCCTTGCGCTTGACGAAGGCGTCGCCCAGCTCGTCCTCGTCGTTCCAGGCGCCGGAGTTCACGAGCGCGTTGACGTTCGAGCCATAGGCGCTGTCGGCGTTGCCGAATACGCGAAGAGCGGCCTCCTCCATGTCGCAGCCGGTGGTGTTCACGAACGCCAGCGCGTGTTTGCGAATGTAGTTCTGGTCGGCGGGCTCGTCCGCCTGGGCCGCCAAAAGGGCCGCCTCGGCCAAAAGGCTCGTCTGCATCGGCAACAGATCGCGAAAGATGCCGGACAGCGTGATGACCACATCGACGCGCGGCCGGCCCAGCTGCTCCAGCGGCAGCAGCAGCGCGCCGCACAGACGTCCATATCCGTCGATCCGGGGCGCGGCGCCCATCAGCCACAAGGCCTGCGCGATCGGGCCACCTTCGGATTTCAGATTGTCCGAGCCCCACAGCACCATCGCCACCGTCTCGGGGATGCCCAGACCGTCCTGCGCGTGGCGAGCCAACAAACGGTCGGCCTGGCGCCGTCCGTCCATGAGCGCGAACGGCGTGGGCAGGCGGAACGGGTCGAACCCGTGCAGATTGCGGCCGGTCGGCAGGATATCCGTCGTTCGCAGCAGATCGCCGCCGGGGGCCGGGCGCAGATAGCCGCCATCCAGCGCGTGCAGCATGGCCGGAAGCTCGTTGTCCATCGCCAACAAGGCGTCGAGCCGGGCAAATTCGACGGGATCGGTGATCCCGGCCACGTCCAGCATCTCCTTGCGGGATTCGGGCCCCGGCGGTGCGCCGACCACGTGCAGCCCGTCCGGAATGAGCGTGTATTCGAGCTCCAGCAGCGCCGGCCCGAGCAGGTCGATCCTCGCCACCGCCGCATCGCCCCAAAGCGGCTCGGCATCGGCCAGATCGACGGTCGCGGCCTGGGACTGGATCAGCTCGGCCAATGACCGGCGCTGCTCCACATCCGAATCGGGCTCCATGCCGCGCCAGCGGTCCACCGAGGATTTGAGGTCGAGCAGGCCCTTGTACAGCCCTGCCTTGGTCACCGGCGGCGTCAGATACGAAATCAGCGAGGCACCGGCGCGGCGCTTGGCCAGCATGCCCTCTGACGGGTTGTTCGACGCATAGAGGTAGAAATTCGGCAGGCTGCCGATCAGGCGATCCGGCCAGCACGTGGCGGACATGCCGGTCTGCTTGCCGGGCATGAATTCCAGCGCGCCGTGGGTTCCGAAATGCAGCACCGCATCGGCTTGGAAATCATCCTCGATGAAGCGGTAGAACCCGGCGAAGGCATGCGTGGGCGCGAAGCTGCCTTCGAACAGCAGGCGCATCGGGTCGCCCTCATAGCCGAAGCCGGGCTGCACGCCGATCATCACATTGCCGAACATGCCGCCCAGGATATGGATCGACTGGCCATCGCTGTTCTGCCGTCCCGGCGCCGAACCCCAAACCTTCTCGATCTCGCCGAGCCATTTCTGTTTCGACACGTGCCGGTCGGTGGTGACACGCGCGGCGACATTGGCGAGCGCGCCATACTGCGCGGCGTTGCCATGCAGGATACCGTCGCGCAGGTCATCCACCGTGGCAGGCACATCCAGCGTGTAGCCGCCCTGTTTCAGCGCGATCATCGTGCGATGCAGCGACTCGAACACCGAGAGATAGGCCGCCGTGCCGGTGTTCCCCGCATTCGGCGGGAAGTTGAAGATCACGATCGCCACCTTGCGCTCGGCCCGCGCCATGCGGCGCAGCGCCACAAGCTTGGCCACACGATCGGCAAGCTTGCCGGCGCGCTCAGGATGCGATGCCATGTTGCGCGCGCAGTTCACGCCGTCGCACCCGGCGCACCGCTTCTCGGTCTCGGACACGCCGCAGCGCCCGCCGAACGTCATCGGCATGATCGCGCCGTCGAGCTCGGGAATGGCCACCATCATCGTGGCCTCCACCGGCATCAGGCCGCGCGCATCTTCCGACCAGCTCTTCAGCGTTTGGAATTCAACGGGATGGGCGCCGATATACGGCACGTCGAGACCGGCGAGCACTTCCTCGGCCGCCTCGGCATCGTTGTAGGCAGGGCCGCCCACCAATGAAAACCCTGTCAGCGAGATCACCGCGTCCACGCTCGGCACGCCATCGCGCTTGAAGAACGCCTCGATGGCGTCGCGCTGGTCGAGGCCACTGGCAAACGCCGGCACCACGTTCAGCCCGCGCGCCTCGAGGGCGTTGATCACGCCATCATAGTGCCGCGAATTGGCCGACACGATGTAGCTGCGCAACACCAGCAGGCCCACGGTGCCTTTGTCGCCGATCCGCGGCAGGGCTGAGACGCTCTCCGCCATGCGGCCCGCGAGCCGTGGGTGATACAGCCCCATGTCGGGATACTCGATCGGCGGCAGCGCCTTGATCTTCGCCGTGGCCACCGCCCGATCGCCGGTGCTGTATTTGCTGACCAGCAACCGCACCAGATTGGCGAAGTTCTCTTCCGAACCACCAAGCCAGTATTGCAGCGTGAGAAAATACGACCGCGCGTCCTGCGCGGTGCCGGGGATGAATCGCAGCAGCTTCGGCAGCTGCTTGACCATCTTCATCTGCGTCCGCCCGCTGGACTTGCCGCCCTTCTGCGCCGATTTCGGCTTCAGTTTCTTCAGCATCGCCATGATGCCGGTGGCTTCCTTGTCCATCGCGAATTTGCCGATTCGCGTGAGCCGGGTGATCTCGGTGCCCGACATCATGCCGATCATGGCGTCGCACCCATCACGACGCGCGGCCAGAGCGGGCTGCACGGCGCGGATGTGGTCGTCGAGAAACAGCATCGCGGCGAGCACGATATCGCCCTGCGCGATATCAGCGCGGCACCGGCCCAACGCCTCGGCATCCGAGCCCCATTCGTCGGCCGCGTGCACCACCAGTTCCAAACCCGGTAGTTCCCGCCGCAAGCTTTCCTGCGCCCGCGCGGCAGAGCCGGCCAGCGCGCTGTCCATCGTCACGATCACGAAGCGGATCGGGGTGGCGTTCATGTCAGCGGCTGAAATGGGATTTGGCGTCATAGATGGTGTCCACCGTGATGAGCGCCACGCCACGATCCCTGGCGAAACGCTCGGTGTTGCGGCGTGCCTTGCCGCGGACGAAAAACGGAATCTTGCCGAGTTCCTTTTCGGCATCGGCGGTCCAGCCGGGCGCGCCCGGCGCGTCCAGAACGGCGACATCGGCCTCGTGCAGCGCGGCCGGAACCGGCGACTCGGTCGAAGACGGTGCCGCCTGGGGGGCCGCCCCCAGATGCGACGGCGCATGCGAGAATTCCGTGTCCTCGCGGAACATCCCCAACAGATGTTCCTCAAGCCCCATCATCAACGGATGCACCCAGCTGTCGAAGATGACGTTTGCGCCCTCGAACCCCATCTGCGGGGCGTAGCGCGCCGGGAAATCCTGCACATGCATCGGCGCCGAGATCATCGCGCACGGCACGCCCAGGCGCTTGGCGATATGTCGCTCCATCTGGCTGCCCAGAACCAGCTCCGGATTGAGCGATGCCACCTGCTCCTCGACATCGAGGTAATCGTCGGTGATCAACGCCTCCACATCGTAAAGCTTCGCCGCCTCGCGCACCTCGCGGGCGAATTCGCGGCTGTAGGTGCCCATGCCCACCACGGTGAAACCGAGCTCGGTCTGCGCGATCCGCGCCGCGGCGATCACGTGCGTGGCGTCGCCGAACACATAAACCCGCTTGCCCGTGAGATAATTGCTGTCCACCGAGCGCGCATACCAAGGCATGTGCGAATGCGAATCGGCCAAAACGCCGGCGGCATCCACACCCGCCAGCGCCGCCACCTCGGCGATGAAGTCGCGCGTGGCGCCCACGCCGATCGGCACGATCTTCGTGGCCGGCTGGCCGAAGGTCTTGGTGAGGTAGGTGGCGGTGATGCCCGCGATTTCGGGATACAGCACCACGTTGAAATCGGCATCCGCAAGGCGCGCGAGGTCGGAGGGTGCCGCCGTCAGCGGGGCGGTCACGTTGATGTCGATTCCCATCTGGCCGAGCAGGCCCGAGATCTCGCGCAGGTCGTCGCGGTGGCGGAAACCCAAGGCAGTGGGGCCCAGGATGTTGCAGCGTGGGCGCGCGGATTTCGTGCGCTCCACCGGCTGCGCGAAGGCCCGCACCAGGCGATAGAACGTCTCCGCCGCGCCCCAGTTTTCTTTCTTCTGATAGGCCGGCAATTCCACCGCCACCACCGGCACCGGCAGGTTCAAGGCACGGGCGAGGCCGCCGGGGTCATCCTGGATCAGCTCGGCGGTGCACGACGCGCCGACCAGCAGCGCTTCAGGCTTGAAACGCTCATACGAGTCGCGCACCGCTGTCTGAAACAGGTCGGCGGTGTCGCTGCCGAGGTCGCGGGCCTGGAAGGTGGTGTAGGTGACGGGCGGACGCTCGGACCGGCGCTCGATCATGGTGAACAGCAGGTCGGCATACGTGTCGCCCTGCGGCGCATGCAGAACGTAGTGCAGGCCCTTCATACCGGTGGCGACCCGCATCGCGCCCACATGGGGCGGGCCTTCATAGGTCCAGAGCGTCAGCTGCATCGTGCTACACCCGCAGCTTGGCGCGACGCACGAGCGGGCGCGCGAACAATTCGGCGAGATCGGCCGCCTGGTCGTAGCCCTGGATCGGCGTGAACAGCAGCTCGATCGACCATTTCGTGGCGATGCCCTCGGCTTCGAGCGGGTTGGCGAGGCCGAGGCCGCAAACCACAAGGTCGGGCCGCGCGGCGCGGCAGCGGTCGAGCTGGCGTTCCACGTCCTGGCCTTCGCTCAGCATGGTGCCGGCGGGCAGCAGATCGAGCTCGTCGGCCAGATGCTGACGGTGCAGATAGGGCGTGCCGATTTCCACGAGTGTCATGTCCAGCTCACGCGCCAGGAAGCGGGCGAGCGGGATTTCAAGCTGCGAGTCGGGGAACATGAACACGGATTTGCCGGCCATCATGTCACGCACCCGGGCCACGGCCTCGGACCCACGCTTGCTGGGGGCGGCGATGGCGGCGAGGAAGGTGGGCTGCGACACACCGAACGCGGTGGCCGCGGCCTGCAGCCAGGCGGTGGTGCCCTCGATTCCCAGCGGGAACGGCGCCGGCAGGCGGGTGACGCCGCGTTGTTCCAGGAGTCGTGCGGTCTCGGCCAGGAAGGGCTGGGCGAGCAGCATATGCGTGTTCGGCCCGATGGCAGGCATGGCACCGGCCTTGCGGGCGGGCAGGAAGCTCACGTTGTGCAAGCCCATGGCGGTGAACAGCCGCAGCATCTGGTCCTCCACCACATCGGCCAGCGCCCCCACCACCAGCAGGTTGGGGGCGTCCTGCGCGGACAGGGCGGGAAGGTCCGGCACCAGGCTGGCCAGACAGGCATCCTCGCCCTGGGTGAACGTGGTCTCGATGCCGCTGCCGGAGTAGTTCAACACGCGCACCGCCGGTGAAAGCTGGCGCGACAGGCGTTGGGCGGCGCGGGACAGGTCGAGCTTGATGACCTCGGACGGGCAGGAGCCGACGAGGAACAGCAGATTGATCTCCGGCCGGCGCTGTATGAGGCGCGTGACAACCCGGTCCAACTCGTCATTCGCGTCTGACAGGCCGGCGAGGTCACGCTCGTCGATGATGGCGGTGGCGAAGCGGGGTTCGGCGAAGATCATCACCCCGGCGGCGGACTGGATCAGATGGGCGCAGGTGCGGCTGCCGACGACGAGGAAGAACGCATCCTGGATCTTGCGATGGAGCCAGATGATTCCCGTGAGCCCGCAGAAGACCTCGCGCTGGCCCCGCTCCCGAAGCACCGGCGCATCGGCGCATCCGGCAGCCTTGGGAGCAGAGATTTCGGCGAGGCCCGTCATCAGACGGCGCCCACCGCGCGAGAGGACGCCCCGTTATAAGTCGCGCCCTGCTTGCGGGCGGCGCGCAGCTTGATGATGAACTGCGCGGCGTTGACGACGTAGGTGGCGTAGGCGGCGAGCGCCAGCGACATCAGCTGCGACGACGGCAGAGCGTGCGTGTAAAGGGCGTAGAGATAGAAGCTGTGCAGCGCCAGCACCAGCATGCTGACCATGTCCTCCCAGTAGAAGGCGGGAGCGAATAAGTAACGTCCGAATACCTCGCGCTCCCAGATCGCGCCGGTGATCATGATGGTGTAAAGGACAAGCGTTTTCACCACGATGGAGAACTCGGCTATCGACTGGCCGTTGCCTGTCAGCAGGAAGTTCGCAACCATGCCGAGGCTGATCAGGAACACGAGGAACTGGATGGGCGCCAGAATGCCCTGCACCAGCGTCCAGACCGTGTTGTCGCGCCGGACGCGCTCCTCAGGCGTGTAAAGCGGCTTGGACGCCCTCAGTGGACGCTGCAAGGCCTGGCGCTGCAAGGCCTGGCGCTGCAACGCCTGGCGTTGCTGGGCGTGCCGGCCGGAGACCGATCCCCAGGGGCAGCAGTCGATGGCATTGATCAAGGGTCCGAAGAGATTGGCTGTAAACATCGCTTGACATCGCCTCCGCGGACTTATCCGCTGGGTGCTCTGCAAGGTGCTGAGGCACCTGGGCTTTCCCACCGCATTGAAAACACTCGTTTCTCCGAAAATTGTATGGTCTGGAGTTCTGATCCACCCAATCCGTTCTTCGTTAACGCAGAGGCTAGAAGGGAAAGATCACACCTGTCAACAACGCTGAACGTAAATCCAGCTTGACACATCAAGACCAAAAAGAATTATCTGTAAGGGGAAGCGCTCATGCCGGGGCTGAAGGGATCTGAGATGGACGTTTCGGGATGGGAAGGTCGAGATACAGTGTCGACGCAATCGAGCAACGCCCCGTCGGCGCCCCTGTATCGCGAAACGCGACAGGCGCACGTGACACTTCTCACCGAGGCCATCACCACCGAGATCATCCCGCGCCTGCTCCAGGCCCGGCGTGCCGAGTTGCGCGCCCGCGTGCGGCCTGAGCATGGCCTCGCGTGGCAGCCCGAGGATGGCGAGGTCGACCGTTTCGCGGCACTCGTGCTGGACCGCGACGAAAGCCTCGCCGTGGCATATCTGCGCGAGCTCGCCGAGCGCGGCGTGCGGCTGGAGGCGCTGTATGAGCTTTTGCTCGGCGCTTCCGCGCGGCATCTCGGCCGGATGTGGGAAGACGACAACGTGAATTTCACCGCCGTGACCATCGGCGTGTTCCGGCTGCAGGAGATCATGCGCAGCATGAGCGCGGCGTTCGTGGGCACCGCCCCCACGCGGGCTCAGGAGGCGCGGATCCTGCTGGTGCCCGCGGTGGGCGGCCAGCATTCGTTCGGCCTCGCGATGGTGGCCGAGCATTTCCTGCGCGCCGGCTGGGAGGTGTGCTGCGAGCGCGCGCATTCGGATGCCGACATGGCAGCTCTGGTGGAGGGCTCGTGGTTCGACATCATCGGGTTCTCGGTGGGCGCCACCGACCAGCTCGACAGCCTCGCGAAAACAATCAAGGCGGTGCGTAAGGCATCGCGCAATCTGCGCCTCGGCGTCATGGTGGGGGGGCCGGTTTTCACGGCCTGTCCGGACAGTGTCTCGGCCTGTGGCGCCGATGCCACCGCCGGCTGCGCGAGCACCGCCATCACCCAGGCCGAGCATCTGATGATGTCTTTGGCGCGCGCCGGTTGAGCACGCGCGCCGCCCGTTGTAATCGCGTGCCGGCCGCCGCTTTGCGAAACGACCGCGCGTGAGCTTCAAGATCGCCTCGCTGGTCAACGCGTTCAAGGCGCCGCGTGAGACGCTGGGGCCGCTTGATCCGGATGCGGCCGCCATGCTGATCACGGCTGCGTCCGACATCGCGCTGATCATCGACGCCGACGGCGTGATCCGCGACATCGCGTTCAACAGCGAGCGTCTGGCGATGGATCTCGACGGGTCCGGCACCTGGGTGGGGCAGCGCTGGCTGGATGTCGTGACGATCGACAGCCGGCCGAAGGTGGAGGCGATGCTGCGGCCGGTCGCCGGCAGCGGCCCGCCACGCTGGCGGCATGTCAATCACGCCACGTCGCGCAACGCCTTCGTGCCGGTGCTTTATTCCACCGTGCAACTCGCCGAGACCGGAACGCTGGTGGCCTTCGGGCGCGACCTCACCGACATCTCCGAACTGCAGCAGCGCCTGGTAGACGCGCAACAGTCGATGGAGCGGGATTACTCGCGCCTGCGTCATGTCGAGACGCGGTATCGGCTGCTGTTCGAGATGTCGTCCGAAGCGGTGATCATCATCGATGCCGCCTCGCTGAAACTGATCGAGGCGAACCCCGCCGCGCGCGAGCTGTTCGGCGAACATTGGAAGCGCGCGCTGGGCCGCGCGTTTCGCGATGCGTTCGACGCCGGCAGTCAGGAGGCGGTGCAGGCCATGCTGGCCACCGTGCGCGCCAGCGGGCGCGCCGAGGACATTCGCGTGCGGCTGGCCGATGGCAGCCGCGAAGTCACAGCCTCCGGCTCGATGTTTCGCCAGGAAGGCGCGTCGCTGTTCCTGATCCGGCTGTCCGCCGTGAGTGCCGATCAGCCGACGGTGATGCCCGACGCCAAGATGAAGCTGCTGAAGCTGATCGAAAGCGCGCCGGACGGTTTCGTGGTGCTGGGCCCGGAGGAGCGCATCATCGCGGCCAACGCGGCGTTCTGCGACATGGTGCAGCTGCATTCCGAAGACCAGGCGCGTGACCAGCCGCTGGACCGCTGGCTGGGGCGCCCGGGCGTGGATATGGATGTGCTGCTGGCCAATCTGCGTCAACGCGGCGCGGTGCGGCTGTTCGCCACGATCCTGCGCGGCGAATACGGCGACACCGTGGACGTGGAGATCTCGGCCGTCACGCTGGTCAATGGCGGGCAGCCCTGTTTCGGCTTCGCCATCCGCAACGTGGGGCGCCGCCCGGCCGCCGCATCGCCGTCGGCGTTGCCCAAGGAGTTGCCGCGTTCGGTGGAGCAGCTGACCGAACTCGTGGGCCGCATCGCGCTGAAGGACCTGGTGCGCGAAGCCACCGACGTGATCGAGAAACTTTGCATCGAGGCGGCCTTGCAGCTGACGGGCGACAACCGGGCCTCGGCGGCTGAAATGCTGGGTCTCAGCCGGCAGAGCCTTTACGTGAAACTGCGGCGCTACGGGCTTGGGGATCTGGCGGAGGATCCGGCGGCATGAGCGTGACCACGGACATCATGGCGCGCCCCGCCCGGCTTGAACCCAAGGCAGTGCTGGAACTGCTGAAGCCCATCACCTGGTTCGCGCCGATGTGGGCGTTCATGTGCGGGCTGGTGTCGTCCGGCGCGTCGGCCTCCGGACACTGGCTTTCGATCGGGCTGGGTGTGCTGCTGTGCGGGCCGTTGGTGTGCGGCACCAGCCAGGCCGTGAACGACTGGTTCGACCGGCATGTGGACGCCATCAACGAGCCCAATCGGCCGATCCCCTCCGGCCGCATTCCCGGCACCTGGGGCCTGCGCATCGCCATCGCCTGGACCCTGCTGTCACTCGTGGTGGCCGCCGGCCTCGGCGTGTGGGTGTTCGCGCCCGCCTTGGTGGGCATGGCGCTGGCCTGGCTTTACAGCGCGCCGCCGGCACGGCTGAAGCGCAATGGCTGGCTTGGCAACATGGCTGTCGGCGCCTGCTACGAAGGCCTTCCGTGGGTGACGGGGGCGGCGCTGATGACGGCGGGGCTGCCCGACGCGAAGGTGTTCGTGATGGCGGCTCTCTACAGCGTGGGCGCCCACGGGATCATGACGTTGAACGATTTCAAATCCATCGAAGGCGACCGCCAGATGGGCATCGACTCGCTGCCCGCGGTGCTGGGTGCCGATGTGGCCGCGCTGCTGGCGTGCGTGGTGATGGCGGGTGCGCAGATCGTGGTGATCGCGCTGCTGTGGCTGTGGCACGCGCCGATTTTCGCGGGCCTCGTTTTCGCCGTGCTGGTGGCGCAGATCGCGCTGATGGGCCGGCTGCTGGCCCAGCCGCGGGAAAAGGCGCCGTGGTACAATGCCACCGGCACCACGCTTTATGTGCTCGGAATGCTTGCCACCGGGTTTGCGCTGCAGGGTCTGCACACGCCATGACGCCGAGCACGGCACTTTTGAAAGATCTCGGCTGGCTCGGCATCGTTCGCCTTGGGCTGGTGCAGGCGTGCCTGGGATCGATCGTGGTGATGACCACGTCGGTGATGAACCGGGTGATGGTGGTGGAGCTGGCGTTGCCTGCGATTCTTCCGGCCTCGCTGGTGGCGTGGCACTACCTGATCCAGGTGCTGCGGCCCCGTCTCGGACACGGCTCGGACATCGGCGGACGGCGCACGCCGTGGATCATGGGGGGCATGGCGCTATTGGGGCTGGGCGGCGTGGGCGCCTCTTTCGCGGTGTTGCTGATGGGCACACATCTCGGGGCGGGGCTGGCGCTCGCGGCGGTGTCGTTTTCCGCGATCGGCCTGGGCGTGGGCGCCGCCGGCACGTCGTTGCTGGTGCTGCTGGCCAAGCGCGTGGCCGAACCGCGCCGGCCCGCGGCGGCCACCATCGTGTGGCTGATGATGTTCGCGGGCTTCGTCATCACAGCCACCGTCACCGGACGCCTGCTGGAGCCGTTCACGCCCGCACGTCTGGTGGAGGTCACCAGCGGCGTGGCGATCTTCGCTGTGCTCCTCACGGGACTTGCGGTGTGGAAGATGGAGGGCGACAGCGTGGCCCCCGCTTCCGCGCAGGTCCCCGCGCAAGCTCCCGCACAGCGCCAGGGGCATTTTTTCGCGGCGGTGCGCGAGGTGTGGGCCGAGCCTGATTCGCGCAGCTTCGCATTGTTCGTGTTCGTCTCGATGCTGGCCTACAGCGCGCAGGAGCTGATCCTGGACCCGTTCGCGGGCGCCGTTTTCGGATTGACGCCGGGGCAATCCACCAAACTCTCCGGCGTGCAGCATGGCGGCGCGCTGGTGGGAATGATCGTGGTAGCGGTGTGCAGCCAGTGGCTGCGAAACACACGCTTTGCCTCGATGCGCAGCTGGACGATGGGCGGATGCGCCGCATCGTCCGTGGCCGCACTGCTGCTGGCGGTGGCGGGCCAGGTGGGGCCGGCCTGGCCGCTGCAGGCAACGGTGTTCGTGCTCGGCATTGCCAATGGCTGCTTCGCGGTCGCCGCCATCGGCTCGATGATGCAGATGGTCGGCCGTGGCGCGCGCCAGCGCGAGGGCGTGCGCATGGGCGTGTGGGGCGCGGCGCAGGCCGTGGCGTTCGGCCTGGGTGGATTGTTCGCAAGCGGGACAAGCGATGTTGCCCGCGCGCTGCTGCCGTCGCCGGCCTCGGCCTATGCCGTGGTGTTCATCGCGGAAGCCGCTTTGTTTCTCGTAGCCGCGCGTTTGGCGTCTGGGGTGTTTCGCAGTCCACGGGCGGCGCGGCCCACAGCTTTGTCGGTGCTGCAAGACCGGCCCCTGATCGCAGCCACCGGTAGAGGTTAGAACGATGGACACGCAGACGATGTATGACGTGGTGGTGGTCGGCGGTGGCCCCGCGGGGGCCACGGCGGCGCATGAGCTGGCCAAGCGCGGCCGCAGCGTTCTGCTGCTGGACCGGGACGGCCGCATCAAGCCCTGTGGCGGCGCCGTGCCACCGCGTGCCATCAAGGACTACGCCATCCCGGACAGCCAGATCGTGGCCCGCGCCACCTCCGCCAGGATGATCGCGCCGTCTGACAAGACCGTGGATATGCCGGTGGGCGACGGCTACGTGGGCATGGTGGACCGCGAGCATTTCGACGAATTCCTGCGCGCGCGCGCCCAGCTGTCCGGCGCCCATCGCCGCACCGGCACGTTCGAGCGTATCACCCGCGAGGGCGACATCGCTGTTGTGCACTACTTCGCCGGCGAGCAGCGCGACAAGTCCGAACCGGAATGCGTTCGTGCCCGCTGCGTGATCGGCGCGGACGGCGCGCGCTCGGTCGTGGCGCGTCAGGAGATCAAGGGCGCGGACAAGATGAAATTCGTGTTCGCCTATCACGAGATCATCAAGGCACCGCCCGCCGGCACGCAGGGCTACGATCCGCAGCGTTGCGACGTGTTCTACCAGGGCAAGATGTCGCCTGATTTCTACAGCTGGATCTTCCCGCATGGCGACACGATGAGCGTGGGCACCGGCACGATGCAGAAAGGGTTTTCGCTGCGCGGCGCCGTGGGCGATCTGCGCCGCGCCACCGGGCTGGACGGTGCCGAGACCCTTCGCCGCGAGGGTGCGCCGATCCCGCTGAAGCCGCTCAAGCGCTGGGACAACGGGCGCGATGTGGTGCTGGCCGGCGACGCATCGGGCGTGGTGGCGCCGGCGTCCGGCGAGGGCATCTACTATGCCATGCTCGGCGGCCAGCTGGCGGCCGAGGCGGCGGATCTGTTCTGCGACAGTCAAAACCCGGCCGCCCTCAAGACAGCCCGAAAAGCGTTCATGAAGGATCACGGCCAGGTCTTCTGGGTACTGGGGATGATGCAATATTTCTGGTATTCGTCCGACAAGCGCCGCGAGCGTTTCGTGAAGATCTGCCAGGACAAGGACGTGCAGCGGCTGACCTGGGAGGCCTACATGCACAAGAAGCTCGTGAAGGCCGATCACGCCGCCCACATCAAGATCTTCTTCAAGGACATGGCGCATCTTCTCGGCTTCGCACGGGCATGAGCGCGCTTATCAACAACGACAATAACTTCGATCGGGAGGCCCGCGTGGCTGACAATTCCAACATCTCCACGCTGCCCGCAACGCGCCGCGCCGACGTGCATGCGGCCCAGCCGTTCTACAACGACCCCGAAGGCGCCAGACGCGCCGCGGAGCCGCGCGTGGCCCGGCACCACCGTTCGCTGCCGTTGCGCGTCGGCACCCGCGCCTCGCCGTTGGCGCTGGTGCAAACGCGCAACTTCCTCTCGCTGCTCAGCCGGGTGTGCCCGGTGCTACGGGGCATGGATGTGTTTCAGGAGCGCGTGATCCAGACCACCGGCGATGCCATCCAGGACCGTCGCCTGGCGGAGATCGGCGGCAAGGGCCTGTTCGCCAAGGAGATCCACGAGGCGCTGCTGGATGGGCGGGTGGATTTCGCGGTGCACAGCCTGAAGGATCTGGAAACCAACCTGCCGGACGGCATCTCGCTCGCCTGCACGCTCAAGCGCGAGGATGCGCGCGACGTGATCATCCTGCCGGACGAGATCGGCGAATACGATCCCGAGAACCCATATGACATGTTGCCGGAATGCGCCCTGATCGGCACGTCCTCGGTCCGGCGTCAGGCGCAGTTGCTGCACGCGCGGCCTGATCTTCGCATCGCGCTGATCCGGGGCAGCGTGCAGTCCCGCCTCGGCAAGGTGCGCGACGGGCAATACGAGGCGAGCCTGCTGGCGCTGGCGGGTCTGCGGCGGCTGGATCTGGAGCATGAGGCGTCGATCATCCTCGACCCCTCGATCATGGTGCCATCGGCCGCGCAGGGCATCGTGGGCATCACGGTGCGGACCGACGATGCCGAACTGCGGTCCATGCTGCGTGCGATCGAAGATCCGGAAGCGCGGGCCGTGGCCACGGCGGAGCGCGCGATGCTGCGGGTGCTCGATGGCTCCTGCGCCACGCCCATCGGCGGCTATGCACGCCTGCAGGCGGACGGCTCCCTGATCCTCACCGGCCTCGTGGCGCGCGCCGACGGCTCGTTCCTGTGCAAGCGCACCATCAGCGGCCTGCCCACGGATGCCGAACGCCTGGGAATGACGATGGGCGCGATGCTGCGCGCCGATAGCCCTTGCGACGTGTTTCTCTGATTTCAAGACCCATCGCCCGTATGAGCCTGACACCGCAGCGTCACTTGCGGTGTCGGGCCATCCCGGCGTCTGATCGCGGCACCCAATAAAGAAGGTGCGCGAATGATCAAGCTCTATTACCACCCCTCCCCCAACCCGCTCAAAGTGGCGCTGTATCTGGAAGAGACCGGCACGCCGTATGAGGTTGTGCCGATCGACACCCGCAAGGGCGAGCAGCATCACCCGGATTTTCTGAAGATCAATCCGAACGCCAAGACGCCCGCCCTCATGGACGGCGAGACGCGGGTGTTCGACAGCAATGCCATCATGCTCTACCTCGCCGACAAGACCGGGCAATTCAGGCCGGATGCGTCCCTGCTCGGCGAGACGCTGTCGTGGATGATGTTCGTGGCCACCGGCATCGGCCCGTATTCAGGCCAGGCCGTGCATTTCAAGCACTTCGCGCCAGAGCCGAAAGACTACGCGGTCAACCGCTACACCTTCGAGGCCGAGCGGCATTTCGGCATTCTGGATGCGCATCTGGCCACCCATACCTGGATGGTGGGCAAGGATTACTCGTTCGTGGACATGTCGGTCTGGGGCTGGGAGCGGGTGATGCCGTTCGTGATCGGGCCGGACGCGTGGGAGAAGTTCCCGAACGTGAAACGGCATTTCGATGCCGTGAGCGCGCGGCCGGCCGCCCAGCGGGCGGAGGCGCTGAAGGCGAAGTTCGCTTTCAAGACCGAGATGGATGAAGCCTCGCGCAAGCAGCTGTTCCCGGGCAATGCGCGCCTGACACCGGCCTGAACGATCACGCCCGACACGCCGTATCCGGGGTGTCGGGCGCTGCTTCCTACTGCACGTTCGGGCAGCGGAAATCCTGCATGATGCCGGGGGCCAGCGGGTTCAGCACCGACCCCGCGCGGATTTCGTACACAACCTTGCGCTCGCCCAGCGTGAAGGTGAGCGTGTATTTTTCCGCCGCCCCCACCTGTTGCAGCTTGCCGAAATCGAACAGCCGGAACATCGCCCACGGGCCTGTGGCGCTGAGCACGCCGGTGCCGCCCGCCGGCGGCGGATCGAACACCAGACGCACGTTTTGCATGCGGTTGGTGCCCGGCCAGGTGATCTGCGTGGAGCGCGGCGGGCCGTGGCTGTAGACGACGGTGGTGCCGTCGAGATCCAGCGTCACCTGCCGGGCCGCGGCGTCCAGGTCCACCGGCGTGATGTCGTACCGCACGCTCGGCGCGGTGCCGGCGGAGAAAAACAGGTCGCGGATGACGGCGGCGCGCTGGAACTGGGCGAGGTCATCCGGCGTGACGGGGGCCGGCACGCCATCCACCGGCTGTGGCTTCCAGGTGCGGGGCGCCATGTCCACGTAAGGGCGAAGCTGGGTGTTGAAGAACCCGTCCAGCAACCCGCCGGGCGCGAACAGCTTGCCGAAATCGTCGAGCGGCACATCGCCGGTGGACGAGCGGTCGAAGGGATAGCGGCCTTTGGTGGCGAGCGTGCACAACGCCGCGGGTCCGCCGGCCCCGTTGAAGGCGGCGGCGATCTGCTGCTTGGCGCTGCCGCTGCGCAAGGCGGTGCCGCTGCCGGACATGGCGAGCAGCCAGCGTGCCAGCGGTTGCGGCTGCCGCGCGGCCTCGGCGCGCAATGCCAGAGCGGGGTCGCTGCCCTGCGGCACCGTGGGCTGGCCGCCCACCGGCGCCGCCGCCATCTTGGCGAGCTGCTGCTGCAGGTCGTTCAACGATTTCAGCACCTGGTCGATGGGCGCCCCTGCCCCCGTGCCCATCAGCTCGCGCACCGCCTTGTAGCGGTCGTCGATCGCCGAGCCAGGCGGTCGCGCGGCGGGTTGATCGGGGGTGGTGCCGAGCACGCCCTGCAACCGCGAGGCCGCGCTGTTCGTCGCAGATTGGGCAGCGGCGGCGGCCGTGGCGGCGGCGGCCCCCGCGACCCCCGCGGCGGTGGCCGGCGGAGGTGGCGGGACGGACAATGTGAGCTGACGCGCGGCACTGGCCAGCACGTCGCGCATCGGCGATTGCGGGGAGGAAAGGATGTAAAGGTCCTGCGCGGCCTGGCTCATGCTGCGCAGCGGCACCACGTCCAGATCGGCCAGCATCTTGTCCCACGCCTCGGCGTAGTCGACGGCATAGAGCGCGATCACGTCGCGTTCCAGGCCGCGCATTTCGGCGCTGTTGGGGTCGAGCGCGGCCCGTTTGCCGAGCACCCAGCTTTCAGACGCCACGCTCTTGGCGGCCGAGCCAAGGGACGGCAACAGCACCTTGTGGAACCCCTCGACGGTGAGGAAGCCGGGGATGCCGTCGCTCAGCGGCTTGCCGGAGGCGCGCAGGAACACGCGCACGCCGGCTGGCCCCAGGGCATCGCTGGGCTTCCACATCGGCACGGCCTGGGCGGCGGCGGAGGGTTTGATGCGAGAATACACGCGTTGGGCCAGCGGCACCCGGCTGAACGTGGCCTGGGCCTGGGCGACCAGCTCGCCGTCCAGCAGGATTTCCGGCAGCGAGCCGGCCAGCAGCGCGTCCAGATGCCGCGCCAGGTCGTCGCGGAACGGGACGGCGGCGGCGCCGGGATAGGTGGCGGCCCAATCGAGCGTCATCCATTCGTGCACGAGCCCGCGGTCGATTGGGCCCTGGCTGCCCAGCATCATATAGACGCGTGTGGCCTCGTAGAGGAATTCCGGCCGCCCGAGATTGCCGCGCATCTGCGCCTCGAGGCGCCAGACGAGACGCGGCAGCAAAGCGCGGTCGAGCGCGTGACGATAGACGGAGGTGGCGGCGACGCCGAGCTTGGCGTTCTGCGACAGGCCGAAGCTGATCCAGGGCGTGCGGTCGTCGCCCACGTGGTCCACGCCGTGCGGCAGGCCACGCGCCTCGTTCAGCAGGGGCACGAGGCGATACAGATCGGAATCGGCCACCGGGTTCAGCGGCAAGGTCGATGCGGTTTTTTCATACGTCGAAAGGGCGGCGGCGGTGGCATCGATCTCGCCGGCCCCGGACAGGCGGGCCTGCCACAGCAGGGCGCCCGCGCCGAGCATCACCAGCAGGGCCGCGGCGTAGCCACCCGCGCGCATCAGGACCGAACGACGACGGGCGCCGGGACGTTCGGACACCAGCATCGCCTCGCCGAAGATCACCTCGCGCACGAGCTGGCCCAGGAAGTAGCTGCGGCCCTGTTCCGGGCGCAACGATGGCGCGCGGCGCTGGTCGAGGCCGAAGGTGCGGCTCAGCGCGCCGGTGAGGCGGTCGATCGGCGTGCCTTCCTGGGTGCCGGAGGTGAAGTAGGCCCCACGCAGCAACGGCGCCGGATCGAGCCGGGAACCGCCGAACGCCTCTTGCAGGAAGCTCGCCACCGGCAGTTCCAGGCTTGCGACCTGGGTGGGGAAACCGGCGATGAGGGCGCGGCGATCCGGGCTGCGTTCCGTCTGCATACGGTCGAACAGGCGGCTGTTCAGGCGCTCGATCAGCAGCTTGAATTCGGCGGCGAATTGCGTGGCGGCGCCGAGATCGGACGTCACCGGCTGGAAGGTGGTGCCCCAGACCTGGTTGCGCTTGTCACGGTCCAGATCGTCGAAGAATTCGGTGAACCCCGCGATGAGGTCGCTTTTGGTGAACAGCGCATAGACGGGCATGCGCACGTCCAGACGGGTTTCCAGCTCCTTGATGCGCTTGCGGATGGCGCGCGCATGGGCCACTCGCTCGGCGGCCGGGGCGGTTGCGATGTCGTTCAGCGCAATGGCGACGATGACGCCGTTGAGCGGCTGGCGGGTGCGGGTGCGTTTGAGCAGGCCGAGGAACGATTCCCAGCCGGCGCGGTCCACCGTGGCATCTGAATCCTGGGTGGTGTAGCGGCCGGCGGTGTCGATCAGCACGGCGTCCTCGGTGAACCACCAATCGCATAGCCGGGTGCCGCCCACGCCGGCCACGGCCCCTTGGCCCATTTCGGCGGCGAGCGGGAATTTCAGGCCGGCATTCAGAAGTGCCGTGGTCTTGCCGGCGCCGGGCGGTCCGATGATGACATACCAAGGCTGCTCATACAGATACCCCTTGGTGCCGCGCGCCTTTTTCAAAAGCTCCAACGCCGTGGTCAGCTTGTCCCGCAGGGCCGCCGCTTCCTCGGCGGAGGCGGCGTTGGAAGGGTCCACCGGGCCCGCGGCCACGCCCACGGCCAAGGCGCGGTCTCGTCTGCGGCGGCGCAGGTCCAGCAGAAGGTTCACCACCGCCCAGACCAGCACCATCGCGCCGATGACGATGGCGCGCGGCACCCACTCTTCCAGCAGGGAGAGCAGCGGGCCGAAATACCACACGAGGCCGGCCAGCAGGACCACCCCGATCAGGCTCAGGAACCAACGCGACACGAAGAATCTCAGCACAGCCATGGTTTCTAATCCTGACGATGCAGCACGATGTCGATGCGGCGGTTCTGTTCACGGCCTTCCGGCGTGGCGTTGGACGCCAGCGGATCGGCCTCGCCACGCCCCTCGGCGGAGATCCGTCCGGGGTCGCCCACCGTGCGCGCCACCACGGCCTTGGCGGCCTGCGCGCGTGAGGTGGACAGCTGGAAGTTCGACGGGAACTGCACCGTTTTGATGGGCTGGTTGTCGGTGTAGCCGATCACCTGCACGGCGCCTTTCTCGGCGCTCAGCGCGGTGCCGATACGGTCGAGCAACGGCACGAACGCCGTGGTCACGGTGGCGCTGCCGGACGCGAACAGGCCGCGATTGTTGATGCGCACGATGGGGTTGGACTGGGTGCCGAGCACGCTCACCAGGCCTTGATCGATCTCCGGCTTCAGGAAGGTGCGCAATTTGTCGAGCGAGGTGGGCTCGGGCGGGGCCGGCGGCGGCGGGGGCGGCACCACGATGGCGGCGCGGGTGATGGTGGGCATGGTGGAGGGCGGGGCGGCGAGCATGCGCGCGTAGAGATCGTCGGACGCGGTGTTCAGGCCGCTGGAAATATAGATGAACAGCGCGCCGATGGCCGCAAGCGCCGCCGCGCCCACCACCCAGACCGGCAACACGGCGCGGCTGGGCCGGTAGGGGGCATCGACGCCTTTCCAATGCGGCGACAGCGCGGGCTCGATCGAGCCGCGCTGGCGGGCGATGACGGTGTAGGTGTCCTCGCGCAGGCGATCGATCTCGCCAGGGCCGCGCGGCGACAGGCGGTAGCGGCCCATCAGCCCCAGCGACAGGCACATATACATGAGCTCGATCACCGGAAGAAACGTTCCCGGGTTCTGCTTCATCTGGGTCAGCAGGTCGAAGAAGCGCTCGCCGCTGCGTACCTCCTGATGGAAGGTGGACACCAGGGAGCGGGCGTCCCAGCCGCCGGCGCTGCCCCAGGGCGTGTTGAGCACGATATCGTCGAGGCTGGCGCACAGGGCGTAATGCGCGGGACGAAGCTGCTCCATCGGCACCCCGCCGTCGCGGGCGTTCTGTTCAAAGTTGCGAATTTCGCGCACGGCGCGTTCGCGGAGGTCGCCGGCATCGGGGGCGTTGGCGGTGTTGCGCAGACGGGCCATGAGCTGCAGCAGCGGGGCCGCGGCCACGGCGAGCGGGCTGTCGCCGATGGCCAGGCTCTCCGCACCCTCGGCCATGGCGGTGGAGGCTGCGCCAGATGCGCCCATGCCGGAAACCGGGCGCTGCGGCTGCATCTGTTCGAAAGGCGTGGCGGCCGGGCGTGCGTTGGGCGCAGCGGGCGCGGATGGCGCGGCGGGGCGCCTGCCGCCCGGGACGGGGCGTATGACGGTGCGGTCGTTGTCATCGGGCTCGGCGAACGGGTTATCACTCACTTGGCCACTCCTGATGCATCCCATTGCACAGATTTATTCCAGCCGCTGTCCGGGCGATCGAGCCAGGACGACGAAGCCGGGGGTTTTTCGTTCTGACAGCCGAACCTTGCGCCGCCCATAAACTGTAGCATTGTGGCCCAGCCGTAGCGAGGCCGGCCACCCGATGTTCCAACGATTATTCGACATAACTTGCCTGTGAGATAGGTTCTTTTGGAACAGAGGGCTTTTGATCCTGTCGACAACACGGACTATGAATCACGCGAATTTCGCCGACGGAGGTTTTTGTGGCGCTTGTGCCGTCCACCACCATTCTGAGCACCGACGAAATGGGGCGCATCGCGGCCCCCATCTTCACCTCCGTGGGGCGCGACGGCGTGAATGCGCCAGGCGATGTTTTCGTGGTGCAGGGCTTGTTGAACGACCGTCTGCCAAAGCCGCATTCGCCGGTGGCGATGACGGGGGCGGCCGATATCGGCACCACCCTGGCCATCGAGGCGTTCCAGGCGGTGATGATGAACATGGCGCCGCCATCCGGCCGCGTGGACCCGGGCAGCCCCACCTATTACGCCCTGGCGGCGCGGCCGCTGGTGGATGCGGTGCCGCCGAAAGTGGGGCATTTCGGCCAGGCGCCGCCGGAGGTGATCGAGGCGGCGGTGGAGTCGCGCAAGAAATGGCGGGTGCCCGCCTCGATCACGATGGCGCAGTGGGCGGTGGAGAGCGCCTGGGGCGCCTCGATGCCGCCTGGCAGCAACAATCCGTTCGGAATCAAGGCATTGGCCAATGAACCCGCGGTCGAAAGCCCCACGCGCGAAGTGTATGACGGGAAAAGCGTTGTCATCGCGGCCAAATTCCGCAAGTTCGACAGTATCACGCAGGCGTTCGAGCTGCACGGGCGGCTGCTGGCGCTGGGCACGCCTTACAAGCCCGCGATGCTTCTGGTGGACAATGCCGAGGCCTTCGCGGACGCATTGACGGGCGTGTATGCGACAGACCCGGAATACGGCGCCACATTGAAGTGGGTCATCAATAACTATGGTTGGACCAAATACGACAAGTGAAGCCAATCACGCTTGCGTGGGGCCGATGAACATTTTTGTGACTTCCGCCGGGCGCGCCGCTTCCCGCTAGGCGTCAGGCGGTCCTTATGCTATCAAAATGACGAAGAAATGGGAGGCTGCCGTGCGCATTCTGTTGTCGATCATGGTTGGCGCCACCGTCGCTGCCACGTCGCTGAGCGCGACGATGTCGACGGCCGCGGCCCAAAGCAAATCCGCCGACGATATCATCAAGGCGTTGAAGCCTTCCGGGATCATGGGGTCCGGCACACGCGGCATCCGGCCGTCCAGCTCGGGCATGGCTCCTTCTGACGCGTCGCCGCCGCAGGTTACCAGCTACACGCCCCAGGCCACGACGGCCCAGCCGACCCCCAGCTTGCCGGCCACCAGCTTGCCGGGCTCGCGCCCGGTGACAACGGCCGCCGCCAGCGCGCCCCGCCCTGTCGCACCTGCAGCCGCACCAGCCGCCGCGGCCACCACGGCGGCACCGTCCGCCAGCCTGGAAGTGAACTTCGCCTCCGGCTCCACCGATCTGACGAACCAGGCGCGTGAGGCGCTCAACCAGCTCGGCCGCGCGCTGTCCAGCGCCGATCTGGCCGCCTACCGCTTCCGGATCGAAGGCCATACCGACACCGTGGGCTCGCCGGACGCCAATCGCGCGCTGTCCGCCCGTCGCGCCGAGATGGTGGTCGATTACCTGAACTCCAAGTTCGGCATCGCACGCGGGCGCATGCAGCCCGTGGGGATGGGCTCGGATCAGCCGGCTGTCAGCACCGGGGCGCAGGTGCCGGAGGCGCGCAACCGCCGCGTGTTGGTTGTCAATATCGGCGCCTGATCGCTTTCGTCTCCGTGTTGCCGCGAGACCTGGACGACGACACCATTCGGACTGCGGCCCCGCCTCGGCGCCGCGTCGCCGGGGGGCATATCGTTCTGGCGGCGGCGGCCCTGGCGGCCATCCTGGCGGTGGGTGCGGCCGCATGGTGGTGGACGCGCCCCGCCCCGCCCGCCCCGCTGATCAACATCCGCAGCGCCGATGAGGCCACGATCCTGGCAAACAGGCCGGCGGACCTGGATATCTTCCGCTTCGCGCTCAATCCACAGATCCTGGTGCTGGATTTCGCCAGCCTCAAGCGGCAGGGCGCCACCTTCAACCGTGCCGCCGCGATGATCGAAAAGCTGGGTGCGCCACGCGATCGCGTGCTCACGGACGGCGAACTGGACCAGGCCATCCGGGCCCACGGCGACACGCCGGAAACCTATTATTACGGGCATGACTACAGTGCCGTTGAGCTCGCGCGGTTCTTTGCGGCCGCCGACCGGCAGGCCGTGGTGCTGACCGCAGACGAAACGTTTCTGCGACGGCTGTTGGAACAGGAAGGCGCCGGCACGCCCGGCTTCAAGCGCGGCGTGATCAGCATACCCGCCCAGGGCACCGCAGGCGTGGATCGAACGGCCCGGGCCACCATTCTGCATCACGAGCTATCGCACGGCGAGTTCTTTAGCAATCCGCGTTACGAGGCCTGGACATTGGAGTTCTGGAACAATGTGCTCGACGGTGCGGGCCGTGTCGCCTTCACCAAAATGCTCGCGGGCGAAGGCTACGACCCGTTGCTGGGCGAGTTGCTGGCCAACGAGACACAGGCGTATTTGATGTTCACGCCGGAAGGCGCGTTTTTCGATCCCAAGGTGCTGGGGATCGAACCGGAGGCGCTCGACGCACTCCGCACGCGCTTTCGCCTCGGCATGCCACGTGGCTGGCTGCGCGACGTCGCAATGGATGAAGTGGCCCGGAAATAGCCCGAGGCCATCTTCCTTCGGATGGAGCGCGTCAGCGTTCAGCGGTCTGCACCAAAGCCGCGTTGCCGGTGATGCGGACACCCTTGCGTTGGGCGTCTTCGACGGCGGCGCGCAGGGCCTGCAGATAGGCAGGTGCCGTCTCGTCGGCTAGGCGTGCGGTTGGGAACAGCGGCGCCGAGGAGACGATCGCCACGATCATGTCGGTGCCGAACGGGGCGTCCACCTGCCAGCGCTCCTTGGCTGTGTTGCCGAAACTCACCGTGGCGCGCGTGGCCTCGACCTTGGGCGGCGAGATCTGGGTGGGGTGCAGATGGGTCACACCGCCGTCGCTGCTGAAATAGTCGATCTGCAGCCACGCGGGATAATCCGGCATCACCACCTGCGGCACGATGTCCTCGTCCTTGCGCAGGCGGGTGGCGTTCTGGCGCAACCCCACCGTCAGCGGCTGCGTGGCGATCGGACGCAGAATGTCGATCACGCTGCAATAAGGGCCGTCGAACAGGTCGAGCCGCCAGGCCACGGCGTCGGGCGCGGCATTGGCGGGCAGCGCCTCGCGGGCGCGATTGCGGATCGCCTGCTCGCTCGTGCGCCCGGCCACGCCGGAGATCGAAACGTTGCGGCCATCGAGCGACGTGCGCGTGAGGCTGCAGGAGGCGGGCGCCATCGCCGTGGCCAAGGCGTCGCGGATCATGGCGGGGGTGGCGGCGACGCTGGCGACCTGCACCGGAGGCGCGGGCGGTGTGACCAGGACGACCGGCGCGACCGGTGCGACCGGCGCGACCGGCGGCGCAACTGGGGCCGGAGTGGGCTGGGTGGGTGGTAGCTGTGCCGCCTGTGGCAGCGGGGATGTCGGCGCGGCCGGAATCGACGTGGGCTGGGTGGGGGTCGGTTGGGCGGCAGCAGGACCAGGCGTGGTGGGGGCCGGCGAGGCTGGTGGGGCGGGGTTGGCGGGCCGCACGGGCGTGTCCGGCAGCGCGGTTTGCGGCGGCAGGGAACCGCCGGATACGGGCACCACAGTGTCGGCCACCTGGGCCGGCTTGCCGCCGCTCAGCACGAAATAGCCCCCCACGCCGGCCAACGCCAGCACCGCCACGGCCACGCCAGCGAACAACGCAATGCGGCTGTTCCCCTTTCTTGACGTTTGGCCGGCTGCCTGGGCGGCGCCAGGCGTGGGCGGCGGGGTCGGCCAGCTTGGCGGCTTGGCAGATGACGGTCCACGCGGCGAAATCATGGTGGCATCCGACGACGCCGAGGCCGAGGCCGCCGACAGGCCGATGCCGTTGCCCGACATCGCATCCCGGATGGCCTGCGCGAAGGCGGACGCGGTTTCGAACCGGTCCCCGGGGCGCTTGGCCATGGCGCGCGCCACCACCTGGTCGAGCGCGGAAGGCGAGGTGACGGACAGCTCGGACGGGCGCGGCGGCTCGGTGTTCAGCGCCTTGTGCATGATCGCCGTCATGCCGCCTTCGAACGGGCGTTCACCGGTGAGCAACTGATACAGCATCACGCCGGCCGAATAGATGTCGGTGCGCGAGTCGACCGTCTGGCCCATGAACTGCTCGGGCGACATATAGGCCGGCGTGCCCATGACCGTGCCGGCCTGGGTCATCGAACTGCTTTCGATCCGCGCGATGCCAAAATCGGCGATCTTCACGGTGCCGTCTTTCGCCAGGATGATGTTGCCGGGCTTGATGTCGCGATGCACCACGCCGCGTTCGTGGCTGAAGTTGAGGCCGGCGAGCACGCCTTCCATGATGCGCACGCTTTCGGCCGGCGGCAGGCGGTCGCCCTTGTCGAGGATCTTTTTCAGCTCGGTGCCGGGCGCGTATTCCATCACGATATACGCGATGGTCTCGTCTTCGCCGTAGTCGTAGACGGCCACGATGTTGGGATGCGTCAGCCGGCCGGCGGCCTGCGCCTCGCGGCGGAAGCGGGCCAGCTCATCCTGGGTTTCGATGTCGTTCGGGTCCGGCAGGGTGATGGTCTTGATGGCGACGCGCCGGTCGATGACCGGGTCGTAGCCATCGAGCACCGTGCCCATGGCGCCTTTGCCGAGCGTGCCGCGAATCTCGTATTTGCCAAGTCGGTCGTTTTGCATGGCCTACCCGCTGGTGCGATCGCCCTTCCTGCCGAAATAGGACGGAGGAACGTTGCCCGTGACATGAAATCCAGATCCAGGCGGTGTCAGACCGAAGCGGCCGGCTCTGCCTTGCACGTGTTATAGGCCCGCCTGCACCACGCGCGAAGGGCTCGTTGCGGCGGTGGACAGCTTGCGTGCGCCGCCATCGCCGATCAGCGCGAACGGCGCCCAGTAGAACGGATGCGCGAGTTCGGCGGGCGTGCCTTTGCCGGCGTCGTCGAGCATTCCCAACTGCGCCGACCGCAGCGCCTCGTTGATGCCCTCCCCTGCCTGCACGCGGCGCATGCTTTCGGCCACGAGATAGGCCGCCGCCTGGTCGTTCACCGACCAGTGGGTGACCATCAGCGAGCGGGCGCCGGCGTAGAAGAAGGCGCGCGCGAGGCCGGAGAGGCTTTCGCCGGATGCCTTGCCGCCGGCCGCCGCCGCATCAGCGGCCGACGTGGCGCCGCCGCCGGAATTGCAGGCCGACAGAATCACGGTGTCGGCGTCCAGATCCAGCCCCACCACGGCCGATACGGTGAGCAGCGCACCAGCGGCGTCGGCGGCTCCGGCGGGGTCGGAGGTCACGATCGCGGCCTCGCTCTGGCAGCGCAATTCGGCCGGCAGCAAGGCGTGCGTGGCGAAATGCAGGATGCGGTAGTCTTTCAGATGCGCCTCGGTCACGGCCTTTGCGGTGAAGGCGGGGCCAAGGAGCGAATCCTCGCGCCGGCCGCCGAGCAGGGCGCGGGCGGCTTCGAGTTCGCGGGTGGCGAACGGCAGGCGCGGCAGGCCCGAGAAATCCCGGGCGCTTTGGGCACATTCCGCGCCAGGGAAGCTGCGTGCGGCCTGCGCCAGCGTCACGGGGCGGAAATCGCCGAAGCCGAACCAGGGCTGCCTGGCGCGGGACTGTCCGGCCACCTTGCGCAACGAGACGAAATTCGCCGGTGCCGGCACATGCGCGATGGTGGCCTTGCGCAGAAGCCACGGCGCGGTGGCCAGCTGGGCGGGGTCGCCGTCGCCGGTGAGCAGCATGCCGAACGGGATCGACAGCAGCGGCCCGGTGGGCGCCACCACGATGGCGTTCGCCCCTTCGAGCTGCGCGGCCACGCCGCCGAGCACCGCCTTGTAGAGCAGGGTGGCGGCCGCGGTGTCGAAACGCGGCAGCGTGTCGGTGGTGGGCTCCACGCCGGCGCGCACGCGGGCCACCAGCTTGGCAACCTCCGCCGCATCCACGGTCACTTTCGCCGCCGTGATGCGGTTGTCACGCAGCAGGAAGGTCCAGCCGCCGGCATCGCTGAGGTCGATCGCGATGAACGCCTCGCTGGGCCGCAACAGGGCGAACACGGCGGCGGCCGGGACCACCTCCTGCACCAGCGCCCCGTAATTGGGAGAGGCCGCCTGTAGTGCGGCATCGGCGTCGGCCACGGCCTGGCGGGCGGCCGTCATCTTGGCCTCCACCTCCGGCGCTTCCGTGGCGGGCTGATTGGCGCCGGCGGATTGGGCGCGCGCGTCGCGCTCACGGTCGAGCGCGGTCAGCGCGGCACCGGCGTCCTGGCGATGACGGATCGCCTCGGCCACCTTCGGGTCACGCGCCCCTTCCGCCAGCCGGGCAGTGGCCTGGGCGATCTGCGTGTTCGTCACACCGCCCTGGGCGAGCTGGGCGGCTTCGAACATGGTGGCCAGCAGGTCCTGGCGGTGGACGGCGTCCGCATCCGCCGCGGCGGCGAAGATGTCGAGGCAGGCGGCGATGGCGGATGGCAGCACGCCGAGCGATTCCTGGCGCAGGATCTGCGTACCGTCCTGGCAGGCGGCCAGCGCCGCGGGCAGGCCGCTGCTTTTCCGGATGATCGCACCCTGCAGCAGACGAGTCTCGGCCAGGGGCCTGCTGCGTGGCAGGGCCGCGTTGAAACTCGACGCGGCGTTGCCGAACTCGCTGGCCGCCGCCGCGTCGTCGCCGCGGTCGGAGTGTCCGATGCCGGCCATGCGGGTCAGCCGCCCCAGTTCGATGGGGTCGCGCAGATTGTTGCCCGCCGTGAGTGTTCGCGCGGATTGCAAGGCGATGTCGGCGTCTTGCGGGCGGCCCAGCACGCGCAGGGCGAGGGCACGGTAGCGACGCACCTCGACGGCGCCGGCCAGGGCGGCGCGCACGGTGGGGTCGGCCAGCACTTCGCGGTTTTGCAGCGCGTCGCCGAACGCGGCACCGGAGGCGGCGAGGCGAACCTGGCGCGCGTTCAGCACCTGGGCCGGCAGGCGGCTGGAATAGCCTGCCTCGGCCTGGTCGAGCAATGTGAGAGCCTGGGCGGCCTTGCCCTGGTTCATGAGATTCAGCGCCATGTAATGCTGCAGCCGCGGCGCCGACAACGGGTCGTCAGAACGCGCGGCAAGGCCGGTGGCGCGGGTGAAAAGTCGGTCGGCCTCGGCGTAGCGGCCCTGGTTGGAGATCTGCAGCGCCAGGCGTTCGAGCGTGGTGGCGGTGTTGGGATTACCGGCGCCGAGGGCCTTTTCCTGCAAGGCGAGAGCGGCGCGGAACGCGCTTTCGGCAGGGCCGAAACGCTCGGCGGCGTTGGCCCGGCTGCCGGCTGCGATCAGCACGTCGTACTGGCCGATATCGCCGGAGCTGAACGCCTGGGCGGCGAGGCGATCCGCCATCAGCGCGTCGGACCCGGAGCTTTGCTGGGCGGCCGCACTTTCCGGCTTCAATCGGCCGGATTGCAGGCCCACCGCGCGCTCCATGGCGGGCAGCGCCGGCAGCACGCCGTCGGCATACCAGGTGTCGCGGCCCGAGGCACCGCCCCCGGCGGCGGCCACCATCGCCACGTGCGGCCAACCGCCCTGGCGGCGGGTGCACGACATCACGAAGGCGGGAACGCCATCGAGGATGGTGGTGCGCTGTGGGGCGCCACACGCGAAGCGCTGGTCGAGCGCCTGACGCCAGGGGCTGGCGGTTGCGAGGTCGCCTATGGCGGCGGGGTCGACCTGGCCTGCCGAGCGGATGGAGGCGCTGGGCTGCTGCCAGGTGCCGCAATAGACGTCTGTCACGCGCGTGGCGCCGTCGCCGCGTATCTGCTGGGTGCAGGCCTCGCCGGCCGCGTTCTTGCCCAGCGTCTGGCCGCCGCTTGTTGTGACGGCGGTGCCGTTCACATACGCGCCGGGTGGTGGCACCCCGCACGCGGTGGCGAACAGAACGAGAAGCATGGCCGGCGGGGAAGCGCGTTTCATCCTAATAGTCCCGGCTGGAGATGTCGGGCAACGACACGTTGTCGTCGTCGTCGTTGACGCGCCCGGTGTCGAGCAGGAAGTCGCGCAGCGGGTTGCCACCCGGCAGCGCGCCCACCGGGATCAGCACGCAGTTCACCGATGCCACGGGGCAGGCGTTGACGCGGTAGGTGGTGGCCGGCTGCGGCGCGATCACGGCCTGGCGCGCGGCCTCTGGCCCGAAGCTGTTCTTGATGGTGCCCGCCAGCGTGGCGGACCCGTTCGTGCCGACGATGACGAGGCCGCCGAGGTTGATGTTGCCGGTGGCCACACCGCCGTTGCCGGTGGACAGCACAACATTTGAGCCGCTCCCCTGGGTGTTGTCGAGATTGATCTTGCCGCCGGTGGCCGGCAGGAAGAAACGCACCGTGGGTGTGTTGCCGCGCGACTGGATGTTCAGCGTGCCGATCTGGTTGATGGTCGCGTTGCCGCCGCTGTCGGCGCGCACCGCGAAATACGTGCCGGGATCGACAGGCGTGGGGCTGGCGAGCTGGGTGGCGGCCGGCAGACCCACGGTGGTGATGGTGCCGCTGATGGTCAAAAGCCCGGTGGCCGTGATTCCGATATAGTCGGCCGACAGCGGCCCGGTGATGGCGAGCGGCTGCGCGTTGTCCAGCGACAGGGTGCCGGCGTTGGCGACGGAGAAGCCGCCGAGCTGGGTGACATTGCCGGATTTGCCGAAGTTGGCGATCTGTTGGGCGTTGCCCGTCAGCAGGCCCACCGTGAAATTCGCGGCGCCCGCGGGGCGCACGATGGTGCCGCCGGCGAACAGCGCCAGGGTGCCGGTGTTGATGCCGCCTGGCAGGGTGATGGAACCGGACGTGGTGATGGCGGTGTTTGGCGCCGAGACCGGGCCGGTGACGGAGATGTCGACATTGTCCGCCAAGGTGAGGTCGCCGCCCGAGACAGTGGTGGCGCCCAGCGTGGCCACCCGGTTGCCGCCGCTGGTGAAGCTGGCGGGGCCGGCGATCCCCGCGGCACTCAGCGTGCCGAGCGTCAGGATACCGCCGGTCTGCGACACGCCGCCGGCAGTGGTGGAGATGTCGAGCGACGGGCCGGTCCAGTTGCCGGCGAGCACCAGCGGCCCCGCCGCCTGCAGCCGCGCGGCGCCGCCGGTGCTGACGGGGCCGTTCACCGTCAGCGCCGAGGCCGTAACGAGGGCCAGCGCGCCGCCCGTGGTCACGCCACCCAGCGAGGTGATGCGGTTGGCCGCGCCTGTGAGCGACAGATCGGCGGAGATACCGCCCACGCTCGCCAGCGTGCCGGCACTGATGGTGCCGCCCGACTGCGAAACCGAACCGTTGGCCGCCGAGACATCAAGCACGCCGGGTGTGGTGACGTTGCCGGCAAGGCCGATCCCGCTGGCCGACGCCAAAGTGATGGCGCTGCCGCTGAGCGGGCCGGCGACGGTGAAGGCCTGCGCGTCGCGGAAGTTGATCGGGCCGGGCGCGCTGACGGTGCCGAGCGTGGCCACCAGGTTGGGTTGGGTGAGCGACACGCTGGTGCCGCTGGCATTCAGGATCCCCGCCGTGATCACGCCGCCGCTCTGCACCAGCGCCCCGGTGGAAGCCAGCGTGATCGCCTGGCCGGCAGATGTGAGCGGGCCCGCCAGCGTGAGGTTGCCGGCCACGTTCAGCGTGGCGCCGTTGCTGGCCGAAACCGGGCCGTAGACGATCAGCGACTGCGCGTCTGCCAGCCGCAGGGTGCCGCCGATGACAATGAGGTTGCCGAGATTGCCGATCTGGTTGGCCACACCCGTCAACGTCGCGTCGCCGGTAATGCCGGTGTCGCTTGCAAGCGTGCTGGTGACGATGCGGCCACCGGCCTCGCGCACGCCGCCGCCGGCGGTGTTGAGCACCACGGAGCTGGCACCCGCCAGCGTGCCTGTGAGGGTGATGCCCTGCGCGCCGGTGTTGGTGACGGTGATGGCGTTCGCGGTGACGACGCCCGTGATGGTGGGGTCCACCGTGTCGATCAGCGTGATGGTGCCGCCGGCCGCGGTGAGATTGCCCACGCCGCCGATGGCGTTTCCGATGCCCACGAGGCCGATAGCGCCGGCGCCGGTGAGCGAGCCGGTGAGTTGCGGGGTGGCGATGGTGGCGCCCGCGGCCTCGGTGATGCCCGCGCCGGAGGCCACGAGGTTCACGCCGCTGCCGCCGCTGAGACTGCCGTTGAGTGCCAGGCCGCCATTGGGCGCAAGCAGGGTCAGGCCGGTGGCGGCGCGGATCACGCCGTTCGCCGAAATGGCCGGATTGGCGGCGCTGGTGTCGGTGATGACGATGCTGCCGGCGGTGGCCGCGAGCGTGCCGATCTGTGTCAGCGCCACCGCATCGGTCAGGGCAAAGCTGCCGAACGCGTCAATGAAACCGGCCAGAGTGGTGATGGCGTTGCCCGGCTGGCTGAGCGTGACGTTGCCGCTGACGCCCGAGGTGCTGAGCAGCGTGCCCGCCGAGATGCTGCCCGCCGTCTGGTTCACGCCTGACGCGGCGTTAAGGTCGAGCGTGCCGCTTTGGCCGGCAAGGCTGCCCGCCAGCACGATGCCGCCCGCGGTGGCGGACAGCGTGGTGCGGGCGGTGGTGTTGACGGTGCCGGTGATCGCAATGGCCGAGGCGGACGCGCTGCTGTCGGTGATCGATGCCGTGGACGCCGTCAGCACGCCGGTCTGGGTGAGCGCGCTGGCGTCGGCGAAGGTAAAGGCACCGGCGCCGTTGTTGAAGGTGGAAAGCGTGCCGATGGCGTTTGTGGGTCGGTTCAGCGTGACGTTGCCTGTCACGCCGCCGGTGCTGAGCAGCGTCGCCACGGCAATGCTGCCCGCGCTTTGGATCACGCCGCCGGCGGCATTGAGGTCGAGCGTGCCGAAGCCGCCGTTGAGGGTGCCGGACAGCGCGATCCCGCCGGCGGAGGCGGTGAGCGTGGTGCGGGCGGTGGTGTTCACGGCGCCGGTGATCCCAATGGCCGAGGGGCCGGCGCCGCTGTCGGTGAGCGAGGCCGTGGCGGCCGTCAATGTGCCGATCTGCACGAGAGCGCTGGCGTCGGTCAGGCTGAAGGTGCCGGCGCCGTCGTTGAACGTGCCGAGCGTTCCGATGGCGTTGGCCGGCTGGTTGAGCGTGACATCGCCGGTGACGCCGGTGCTGCTGAGCAAGATGGCTGCGGCGATGCTGCCGGCCGATTGAACCACGCCGGCGGCGGCGTTCACATCCAGCGTGCCGGTGCCGCCGTTGAGGCCGCCGGACAGCGTGATGCCGCCCGCGGTGGCCGAGAGCGTGGTGCGGGCGGTGGTGCTGACGGTGCCTGTGATCGCGATGGCCGATGGGCTGGCCTTGCTGTCGGTGAGCGTGACGGTCGCTGCCGAAAGCGTGCCGATCTGGGTCAGCGCGATGGCGTCCGTCAGGCTGAAGGCGCCGGCGCCGTCGTTGAACGTGCCGAGCGTGGCGATGCTGTTGGCGGTCTGGTTGAGCGCGACGTCGCCGGTGACTCCGCCGGTGCTGCGCAGGGTGCCGGCATTGATGACGCCGCCGGTCTGGCTCACGCCGGTGGCGGCGGTGAGGTCGAGCGTGCCGGCAGTGATCGTGCCGCCGGTCTCGACGATGTTGCCCAGCGAGACCAGCGTGACGGTGCCGGCGCCGGGTGTGGCCGCGCTGCCGTCGTCGATCAGGCCGGCGAGCATCATCGGGCCGCTTTTCAGCAGCACGGTGCTGGTGGCACGGATCTCCGCACCGGTGGCGACGCTGAGCGCGTTGGCACCGGTGTCGATGGTGACGGATGTACCGCCGTTCACGAGGCCGGTGACGACGAGCGCGCGGCCGTCTGTGAAGGTAAATCCGGAGGACGTGAAACCGGTGAGTGTGGGCACAAGGTTGGTGCCGGTCAGCACGGCCGAGCCGGTGGCGGTGCCGGTCAGCGTCTCGGCGGTGATCGTGCCGGTGGTTTCGACGATGTTGGCCAGCGAGGTGAACGTGACGGTGCCCGTGCCCGGGGTGGCGGCGGTGCCGTCGTCGACCAAGCCCGCGATGGTGAGAAGGCCGCTTTTCAGCAGCACGTTGCTGGTGCCACGCACCTCGCCGCCGGTGGCGACGGTAAGGTTGAAGGTGCCGGTGTCGATCGTGGTGTCTGTGCCGCCGTTCACAAGCCCGGTGACGATCAACGCCTTGTTATCCTTGATCGAGAAGCCGTTGGCCGCAAAATCGGTGGCGTGGTTGATCAGGTTGGTGCCCGTCAGCGTGGCCGAACCGGTGGCGCTGCCGGTCAAAGTATCGGCGGTGATCGTGCCGGCATTTTCAACGATGTTGCCGGATGATACGAGGGTGATGGTGCCGGTGCCAGGGGTGCTGGCGCTGCCGTCGTCAACCAAGCCGTTGATGGTAAGCGCGCCGGATTTCAGTGTAACGGCGCTGGTGCCGCGAACTTCGCCGCCGGTGGCGATGGTGAGTGCGTTGGTGCCCGTATCAATGGTGGAGGTGGCGCCGCCGGCCACGAGACCGGACACGTTGAGCGCGCGCATATCGGTGAAGGTAAAGCCGGAGGCTGCGAAGTTCGACAGCGTCGACACCAGATTGGTGCCAGTGAGCGTCGCAGACCCAGTGGCAGTGCCGGTGAGGGTGCCGGCGGTGATCGTGCCCGCGCTTTCCCCGATGTTGCCCGACGAGGTCAGCGTGATCGTGCCGGTGCCCGGTGTGACTGCACTGCCGTCGTCAATCAGGCCCGCGATGGTGAGAAGGCCGGACTTCAGTGCAACGGCGCTGGTGGCACGCACTTCGCCACCGGTGGCGATGGTGAGTGCGTTTGCGCCGGCGTCGATGGTGGCGGTGGTGCCACCGTTCACGAGGCCGGACACGCTGAGCGCGCGCGCATCGGTGAAAGTGAAGCCGGATGCTGCAAAGTTGGTCAACGTCGACACCAGATTGGTGCCCGTGAGCGTCGCCGACCCGGTGGCCGTGCCGGTGAGGGTGCCGGCGGTGAGCGTGCCCGCGCTTTCAACGATGTTACCGGACGAGGTCAGCGTGATGGTGCCGATGCCCGGTGTGGCTGCGCTGCCGTCGTCGACCAGGCCCGCGATGGTGAGTAGGCCCGATTTCAGCGCGACGCTGCTTGTGGCACGGACTTCGCCGCCGGTGGCGATGGTGAGCGCGTTGGTGCCGGTGTCGATGGTGGCGGTGGTGCCGCCGGCCACGAGGCCAGACACGCTAAGTGCGCGCGCATCGGTGAAAGTGAAGCCGGATACTGCAAAGTTGGTCAGCTTCGACACCAGATTGGTGCCCGTTAGCGTGGTAGACCCGGTGGCCGTGCCGGTGAGGGTGCCGGCGGTGAGCGTGCCTGCACTTTCGACGATGTTGCCCGACGAGGTCAGCGTGATCGTGCCGATGCCGGGCGTGCTGGCGCTGCCGTCGTCGACCAGGCCCGCGATGGTGAGCAGACCCGATTTCAGCGCGACGCTGCTTGTGGCACGGACTTCGCCGCCGGTGGCGATGGTGAGTGTGTTGGCGCCGGTGTCGATGGTGGCGGTGGCGCCACCGTTCACGAAGCCGGACACGCTCAGCGCGCGGGCATCGGTAAAGGTAAAGCCAGAGGCTGCGAAGTTCGACAGCGACGACACCAAATTCGTGCCCGTGAGAGTGGCCGAGCCCGAGGCGGTGCCGGTGAGCGTGCCGGCGGTGATCGTGCCGGCACTTTCGACGATGTTGCTCGATGAGGTCAGCGTGATGGTGCCGGTGCCGGGCGTGACGGCGCTGCCATCATCGACG
>JANYFG010000077.1 GCA_025362815.1 Rhodospirillales bacterium | reverse complement strand
GCGCCTTTGCCCAGGTAGGCCGCCTGCGCATACCCGCCCACGAGCAAGGTCAGCCGTATCCCCGCCAGCAACGGGATCACCCTTGGATGCCAGGTCGGCGCACACACCGCCATCGGCGGCTTGTCGCCGCCTTTCGGCAACACGCCGGGATAGCACATCCCCATCGGCACGATGGACACCAGGGCGTCGTCATAGAACGTGGCATCATCCATCCCCAGCCACGCCCGCAACCGCACGCCTGAGGCATCGTCGAACGGCACGCCCGACAGATGCGCCTTCGTTCCCGGCGCCTGGCTGATGATCAGGATCCGCGCCGTGGCCGAGGCCCGCAGGATCGGTCGCGGCCCCAGCGGCAAGGCTCCGGCGCACAGGGTGCACGCCCGCGCCGCCGCCGCCACGCGGGCCACGTCATCCGAGCGGATAATCCACCTCCGCCGTATAGACCGAGGCGTCCTTGCCAAGCAGCGAGGAGAACAATGTCAGGTGACCGATCTCCACCGGCCCGAACCGAAACAGATTTTGCGCCTGCAGATATTCCGCCAGCTTCGCCTCCACCACCTGGTCGAGCCGCGCCAGGGTCACATGTGGCACAAACCGCCGCTTTTCCGCCATCAGCCCCGCGCGCTGCATCGCCGTCTCCACCTTGGCCTGCAGATGCTCCAGCCCCGGATTGCGCGCCACACCCGCCCACAACGCCACCTCCCGCCCGGCGCGGTTGACGGTGCCGACGCCGCTCATCTCCAACGACACGCGCCGCCCCCGCAGGGCCGCCAGCGCCAGATCGATATCCTCGGCCTGGTTCGGCGCCACCTCGCCCAGGAAGCGCAACGTCAGATGGAAGTTGGCGGGCGGCACCCAACGCGCGCCCGGCAGACCCGTGCAGAGTTCGGCCAGCCGCGCCCGCAATTCCCAGGGCAGAACAAGCCCTACGAACAGCCTCATCTGCCGCTGGCCTTTGCCAGCAGCTCGGCCACCTTGGGCGAAATCCGCGCGATCACCCGCTTCACGCCCTCGGGGTTGGGATGGATGTGGTCGGCCTGGTTCAACGCCGGATCGCCCGCCACGCCGTCGAGAAAGAACGGGTCGTAGACCACGCCCGGTCGCGCGCCCAGTCGATCGAACACGGCGCGAAACTCGGCCTGATACGCGTCGCCCAGGTTCGGCGGCGCATACATGCCGGACAGCAGCACCGGGATCTTCCGCTTCGCCAGCAGATCCAGAATCGCCGTGAGGTTGGCCAGTGTGTTGCGCGGATCGATCCCGCGCAGCCCGTCATTGCCACCCAGCTCCACGATGGCCGCGTCCGCCCCATCGGCCAGCGACCATTCCAGCCGCGCCAGCCCGCCGGCCGTGGTGTCTCCCGACACAGCCGCGTCGATAAGCGCGATATCCGGGAAAGCAGCCGCCAGCTTCGCCTGAAATCCGTCCGGCTGCGCCAGCCCGTATCCGGCGGCCAACGAATCTCCCAAGACCAGCACACGGGGTTTGGCCGCCAGCGCCGGCGATACCGCCACCAGCATCATGAAAAGACCGCAACACAGGACAACCGCCGCTTTGCGCCACGCGGTGAAGGGGCCATATCCGGTGGCCATGGACGTATTCATCACGCCTCCGGCCAAAATTCCCACCGCGAGCGAGCGCACAACGCTCATCGCGGTCCACGATCTCAAGCTCACGGTGCCCTCCGCCGCGGGCCCGGTCAACATCCTCCGAGGCATCGACCTCTCCATTGGCGAGGGCGAGGCGGTGGGCGTCGTGGGCCCCTCCGGCTCCGGCAAAACCAGCCTTCTGATGGTGCTGGCGGGCCTCGAACGCCCGACCTCCGGCTCCGTCACGCTCGCCGGCCAGGAGCTCCGAGGCCTTTCCGAGGACGCGTTGTCCGCGTTGCGCAGGCGTGATGTGGGCATCGTGTTCCAGGCCTTTCATTTGATCGCGAGCATGACCGCGCTGGAGAACGTGGCGATTCCGCTGGAGTTGGCAGGTGACAAACAGGCAATGCCGCGCGCCGAGGCCAGCCTGCGTGCCGTGGGGCTCGGTCATCGGCTCACGCATCTGCCCGGCATGCTCTCGGGCGGCGAGCAGCAACGCGTGGCCCTTGCCCGCGCCTTCGCCGCCCGGCCGCGTCTTCTGCTGGCGGACGAGCCCACCGGAAACCTCGACCGGGCCACGGGCGAGGCGGTGATGGACCTGATGTTCAACCTGCGCGCCGAATACGGCACCACGCTGATGCTGATCACCCACGACCCCGCCTTGGCCGCCCGCTGCGACCGCACCATCGCCATCGCCGACGGGACAATCGCGTGATGCGCATGGCCTTCGTCCTCGCGTGGCGTGAGCTGCGCGGCGGCATCAAGGGCCTGCGCATCGTGATCGCGTGCCTCGCTCTGGGCGTGGCCGCCATAGCAGGCGTCGGCAGCCTGCGCGCCGGGATCGACAGTGGCCTCGCCCGTGACGGCGCCCGCATCCTGGGCGGCGACATCAGCGTGCAGGGCGGCGCCGAGGCCTTGCCCGATGCGCTGCGAGACTGGCTGCGCGGCCGCGGCGCGCGTCTGTCGGACGTCACCACCATGCGCTCCATGCTGATCGCGTCCTCCGGCGACCGCCTGCTCGTGGAACTGAAGGCGGTGGACGATGCCTGGCCGCTGATCGGCACCGCCACGTTCGCACCCCAGGGCAAACCCATTCCCGGCCAGATCGCCGCCGAAACCCTGGTGCTCGACCGCCTTCACATCGCGGCCGGCCAGAAGCTGCAACTCGGCCGCGCCACGCTGGATCTGTCAGGTGCGCTCACCGACGAGCCGGACCGGGTCTCCACGCCCTCATTGCTCGGCCCCCGCGTGCTGATGCGGATGGAGGACCTTCCGGCCACCGGCCTCATCCAGCCCGGCGCCATCGTCGAACACCAGCTGCGCGCGGCATTTCCACCCGAAACGAACGTCAAAGCCGAGATCGCCGTGCTGCAAAAACAATTCCCCGCCACCGGCTGGCGCATCCGCGACAGCTCCAACGCCGCCCCGCAGGTGACGCAGTTCCTGGAGCGCACCAGCCTGTTCATGACGCTGGTGGGCCTGACCTCCCTGCTCGTCGGCGGCATCGGGGTGGCCAACGGCGTGCGCGCCTGGCTGCAGGCCCGCGCCCGCAGCATCGCCACGCTGCGATGCCTCGGCGCATCGCCCGCGCTGGTGTTTGCCACCTGCGCGATCCAGGTCGCGGCCCTGTCCGTCGCGGGCATCGCCATCGGCCTGATCGCCGGTGGCCTGCTGCCCGTGGCCGTGTCGTCGTTTCTGGGCGGCGTGCTTCCGGTGCCGCCCGTCACCGGGGTTTTCCTCCGCCCACTCGCCCTCGCCGCGGCCTTCGGCGCGCTGACGGCCGCGAGTTTCGCCCTTTGGCCGCTGGCCCGCGCCATGGGCATTTCCGGCGCCGCCCTGTTTCGCGACGCCGTGGCGCCCGACGCCGCAAAGCCCAGCCTGTGGCTGATCGTGTCCACCGTCGTGCTCGTCGGCAGCCTCGTGGCGCTCACCGTCGCCACCGCTGCCGAATGGAAATTCGCGCTGGGGTTCTGTCTCGCCGCCGGCGCCACGCTGGCCTTGTTCCGGGCCGGCGCCTTCGTGCTGATGCGCGCTGCTGCCGGCATCACCATCGCGGGCAAGCCCTGGGCCCGCCTCGGGCTTGGGAACCTCTACCGTCCCGGCACGTCCACGCCGCTGATGCTGGTCTCCGTGGGCCTTGGCCTGTCCACCCTGGCCGCTGTGGCGCTCATCCAGGGCAACGTTCAGCACCAGGTCGCCGAACAGCTTCCCACCAACGCGCCCAGCTTCTTCTTCGTCGATATCCAGAACACCCAGATGGACGTGTTCAGAAACGTCATCGCCCAGGAAAAGGGCGTCACCGACATGGCGGAGGTGCCAAGCCTGCGCGCCCGCATGGTCTCCGTCAGCGGCACGCCGGCCGACAAGGTGCGCGCCTCGCCGGACACCGCGTGGGCGCTGCGCGGCGATCGCGGCCTCACCTACGCCGCCACCCCACCCGAGGGCACCCGGCTCACCGCCGGCAGCTGGTGGGCGGCCGACTACACCGGCGCCCCCCTTGTCTCGCTCGACGCCAATCTGGCCCGTGGCTGGGGTGTTAAGGTCGGCGACACCCTGCGCGTCAACGTCCTGGGCCGCGACCTCGACCTGACGGTGGCCAACCTACGTGACATCGCGTGGCGCTCGATGGGCATCAACTTCACCATGATCGCAAGCCCCGGCCTGCTGGAACGCGCGCCCCACACCCATATCGCCACCGTGCGCGCCACCGACGAATCGCAGGCCCGCCTGCTCCGCGCGGTGACGGACGCGTTGCCCAACGTCTCCGGCATCCGCGTGGCAGACGTTCTGGCGGCGGTGGGCGCCATCGTGGGCCAGCTCGGCACCGCGCTCGCGGCCACGGGCTCCCTCACGCTCATCGCCGGCACGCTCGTGCTTGGCGGTGCCGTGGCGTCTGGCCAGCGTCGCCGCACCGGGGAGGCCGTCATTCTCAAAAGCCTCGGCGCCTCTCGCAGCCAGATCCGCGCGGCCTGGCTGGTGGAATTCGGCGTGCTGGGTCTGGCCGCCGGCCTGATCGCGGCGTTGATCGGCACCGCCTCAAGCTACGGCGTGGTGCATTATGTGATGGCGACGGACTGGGCATTCCTGCCGGGCACCCTGGCGCTCACCATCCTGGGCTGCATGGGGCTGATGCTGCTGTTCGGCTTCGCCGGCACCGAAGCGGCGCTGCGCGTCAAAGCCGCGCCCTTGCTGCGCAACGATTGACCCAGGGGGTGAAGGTTTCGCCGGTTTAATTTCCAGGCGGCTTGAATACGAACCGTCCATAAGCGAAATATGTCTCACGGGAATATGTGCTATGTCGCTCCCGTCGATCGCCCATTCCTCAAGGAAACCTCCCAATGGCCTACACGCCCGATTTTCGAACCTACCCCGGCGCCGGCGGTGCCGCCTCCTCCGCGGCAGCGTTGGATGCGGGCCTGCGCACCTATATGCTGCGCGTCTATAACTGGATGGCGTCCGGGCTGCTGCTGACCGGCATCGTGGCGCTAGGCTGCAACACCTACCTGCGCGAAGCCTTCTATCCGCTGGTGCAGACCCCGCGCGGCCTGATGCACCAGCCTGGCGCGCTCGCCTATATCGCGATGTTCGCGCCGCTGGTTTTCGTGATGGTGCTGAGCTTCGGCGTGGAGCGTCTGTCCGCCACGGCCGCCAAGGCCATATTCTGGGCATTCGCCGGCACGATGGGCGCCAGCATGATGAACATCTTTCAGATCTACACGGGCGAAAGCATCGTGCGGGTGTTCTTCATCACCGCCGGCACCTTCGCCGCCATGAGCGTCTGGGGCTACGCCACGCGGACCGATCTCAGCAAGATGGGCAGCTTCCTGATGATGGGGCTGATCGGCATTGTGCTGGCCGGTCTCGTCAACATGTTCATCGGCAGCTCGGCCCTGCAGTTCGCCATCTCGGCGATCGGCGTGGTGGTCTTCACCGGTCTCACCGCCTACGACACGCAGCGCATCAAGGCGACCTACCTGCAATATGCCCAGGCCGCCGGCCCGCAGGATGCCGGCAAGCGCTCGGTGTATGACGCGCTGAGCCTGTATCTGAACTTCATCAACCTGTTCATGCTGCTCCTGCAGTTTGCCGGCGACCGTCGCAGCAACTGATTGAGTTCGCCTGATATGTTCTGAAAGAGGCCGGGGTTTTCCCCGGCCTTTTTTTATTCACGGACACGGCCGCATAATTATCTTGCGCAGGGGGGGTGGGGGTCCTATTTCGAAGATCACGCAGCAACGCACGTGCCTCTGGCCCCCCGCACGAGATCAAGGGGTTACGTAACGACGTCAAGCGTTCTGGCAAACCGGGTTTGCGACACCCTCTCGTCGCGAAATCTTCGTCTGGTCGCTGGTTCGTTCGACCGTTTTGTAACCTCGTCCGCCGCCTTCACAGGCGGACGTATCATAGGGGGCCCCGTGCGATGACTCCTAAAGTCGCGCGTTTCCTGGCTTGCAACCAACCGGCCACGCCGTGTCTGGTGCTTGATGTCGATCGTGTGGAAAGCAACTTCCATGCGCTGCGTGCAGCACTGCCCCTGGCGCGGATCTACTACGCCGTGAAGGCCAACCCGGCGGCGCCGGTGCTTGCACGGCTGGTGGGCCTCGGCAGCAGCTTCGACGCCGCCAGCGCCGAGGAGATCGATGCCTGCCTCGAAGCAGGCGCCGCGCCCGCGTGCATCAGCTACGGCAACACCATCAAGAAGGTGTCCGCCATCCGGCGCGCGCACCAGGCGGGCGTGTCGATGTTCGCGTTCGACTCGGACGAGGAACTGGACAAGATCGCCGCCCATGCCCCGGGTGCGCGCGTCTATTGCCGCATCCTGGTTGAGAACGGCGGCGCCGATTGGCCGCTGTCTCGCAAATTCGGCACCACGATCGAGCATGCACGCACCCTCATGCTCCGCGCCGGCGAGCTGGGCCTTGACCCGTATGGCCTGTCCTTTCATGTCGGCAGCCAGCAGACCGACACCGCCAGCTACGAGGCCGCCATCGGCCGGGTGGCGATGTTGTTCACCGACCTCAGGGATGCGGGGGTCAACCTGCGCATGTGCAATCTCGGCGGCGGTTTCCCCACCTCCTACCGCGACGATGTGCCCGGGATCGACCGCTTCGGCACCGCCATCATGGGCGCCATGACGAAGCATTTCGGCAACGCCTTGCCGGAAATGCTGGTCGAGCCCGGCCGCTTCCTGGTGGCCGATGCCGGCGTCGTCAGCGCCGAGGTGGTCCTCGTCAGCCGCCGCGGCCACCCGCAAGGCGGGCAGGACCCGGTGCGCTGGGTGTATCTCGATATCGGCCGTTTCGGCGGCCTGGCTGAGACCGAGGGCGAGGCGATCAAATACCGTATCGTCACCGATCACGATGACGGCGAAACCGGCCCCGTCGCCATCGCGGGCCCCACCTGCGACGGCGCGGACATCCTCTATGAAAAGTCCAACTACCGGCTGCCGTTGAAACTGTCCTGCGGCGATCGCGTGGCACTGATGTCCACCGGCGCCTACGTCACCACCTATGCCAGCCAGTGCTTCAACGGTTTTGCCCCGCTGGCCGAGCACTACATCTGAAACGCTTCCCACGGACATGCGCTTTCGGCTAACTGAGCGCATGTCCCGCCGCACGGTCGACGTCACCCCTGATCTGCTGCTGCGGGCCTACCGCATCGGCATGTTTCCGATGGCCGAAAACCGCACCAGCGAAAAACTCTACTGGCTCGATCCCGAAATGCGCGGCCATCTGCCGCTCGACGCGTTTCATTTGCCCAAGCGCCTGCTGCGCACGGTGCTGTCCGGCCCCTACACCGTCACCGTCGATCATGATTTCGCAGCCACCATCGCCGGCTGCGCGGCCCCCGCGCCGGGGCGGATGGACACCTGGATCAACCCCAGGATCGAGGAACTGTTCACCGAGCTGCACCGCATGGGCCACGGCCATTCCGTGGAAACCCGTCTCGACGGCGCGCTTGTCGGCGGTCTCTACGGCGTGGCCGTCGGCGGCGTGTTCTTCGGCGAAAGCATGTTCAGCGTGGCACGGGACGCGTCGAAGGTGGCCCTGGTGCATCTTGTCGCACGGCTGCGGATGGGGGGCTTCTTCCTGCTGGACACGCAGTGGGTCACCACCCATCTGACACAGTTCGGTGGCATTGAAATGCCGCGCGCGGCGTATCGGGTGCTGTTGGAAAAAGCCGTGAGCCAGACGGCGTATTTCGAGGCCGATCCCGACGCGCATGCCTTGCGCGCCGAAATCGGCCGGCTCGCGAAAGGGGATACATGAAGGCCTTCCTGGCAATCTTGGCGATCGTTTGCACCATCGTCGCCGCGCACGCCGCACCGCCTGGCCCGGCGCCGCGCTATCTGCCGAACCGCGACGCCGCGATCACCTATCGCAGCTCCGGCTCGGACCCCACGGTGCCCCCAAGCCTCACCATCCGCTATTTCGCGGCAGGTGACAGGCTGCGCATCGAAGGTGGCCCGCTCGGCTACCTGCTGGTGGACCGCGCGATGGAGCGGATCGAGCTGGTGATGCCGCAGCCGCGCCTTGTCGTCGAACTGCCGCAAGGCGGCGGCATCACCGACGGCTTCATTCTCGGCGACCAGCTTCACTTCCAGCGCACCGGGACAGACACCGTGCTCGGCCGCGCCTGCACCACCTACGACGTGACCGCAGAGCGCGCCCGCGGCCGCGTGTGCCTCACCACGGACGGCCTGCTGCTGCGCGGCGAAGGGCAGGGCAGGGACGGCCGCAAGGCGTCGATCGAGGCAACGTCGGTCACCCTGACCACCCAGGCCACCGGCCTGTTTTCGCCGCCCGACGGCTATCGCATGATGGCGATCCCGAAATGATCGCGGGTCGCCCCACCGCCCGCTGGCGCGCGCCGATCAAAATCTTCAAGCCGACAATCGCCATCAGCCTGGCCTTGCTGCTGCCTGCTGTCATCGCCGGCGGCGCCCAGGCTGAAACATCCGACGCCCAGGCCCCGCTCACCCAGCCCACCCGCGACGTCGATGTCGTCTACATGATGGCCGGCCCCAGCGGCCCCCTGGCGCAGCGCATGCGCTGGGGCATCGCCGCGGGGAAATTGCGCGTCGATCCACCTACCCCCGGCATGTATGTCGTCATCGACACCGCCACCCACAACATGCAGGCCGTGCGCGAGGGCGACCGTTCGGTGGTGACGATGAGCGGTCCCCAGGCCGCGCCTCAAGCCTTCCCCGGCGTGGCGGCATCCGGTGGGTATCAGCGCGGCGGCGCCCTCAACGTGGCAGGCCTCGGCTGCACGCAGTGGAAAACCCGCGACACCGCCGGGCGCCAGGTGCTGGCCTGCCTCACCGGCGACGGCGTTCTTCTGCGCGCCGAGGCCGACAGCCTCGTGCTGTTGGAGGCGCTGTCGGTGGATTTCGCGCCCCTGCCGGACGCGGTGTTCCGCATTCCCGCCGACTACCGTAAAATCACGCCTCCGGTGTCACAAAAGCGCCCGTAGTCCAGTCTGTGCCATGAGTAGTTTGGGCCGTGAGTAAAAGGTGTTGCGCATGTTTTCGCTGATCCAGGATCGTCGCGGCCGTTTTTCCAGCCTGCGTGCCATCACGCTGGCGATCCTCGTCGTCCCCGGCCTCCGGCTTGGCGTGCTCTGGGCGATGGGCGACCTCGGCGGCCGCCCGGTGCGCGAGGTCACGCACGGCACCGGCGACTTCGCGGTGTATTTCCTGCTCGCCTCGCTGGCCATCACGCCGTTTCGCACCGTGCTGGACTGGCAGCGCCTGGTGCCCCTGCGTCGCATGATCGGGGTGGCCGCCGCCAGCTATGCCGGCATTCACCTGATGCTCTACGTGATCGACCAGCGATACGACCTCATCAAGGTGGCCACCGAAATCGCGCTGCGCTTTTACCTCACCATCGGCTTCGTCACTTTCCTCGGGCTGCTGGCGCTCGCCATCACATCCACGGATGGCTGGATGAAGCGGCTGGGGCGGCGCTGGAAAACGCTGCACAAACTCGCCTACCCCTTGGCCGCGCTGGCGCTGTTTCATTATTTCCTGCAATCCAAGGCCGACGTCACGGCCGCTGTGTTCGTCGCCGGGCTGTTCCTGTGGGAGATGATCTGGCGCCTGACCTCGCGCGCATCGCGCCTGCACTGGTGGCCGCTGCCGCTGATCGCCATCGGCGCCGCCGTGGCCACCGCCGCCGTGGAGGCGCTGTGGTATGGCCTCGCCACGCGCATCGATCCCATCAAGGTGCTCAGCGCCAATCTCGACCTCAGCTACGGCCCCCGACCGGCCGTGTGGATTTTGATCTGCGCCCTGGGCCTGAGCGCCATCGCCGCCGTGACGAGGTGGCGCCAGAGCCGGGTAAGCCAGACGACGGATAAGCGGAGAGCTGTTCTTTTGTGAACAAAAGAACCAAAAAACTTTATAAATTAAAACAGCCGTCGCCACGATATTCGACAAATTTATAAAAGTCTTTTTGCTTCTTTTTCTTCAGAAAAAGAAGATCTCCTGACTTCGTGCTTTCAGCACCCCATGCGCGTGGCCAGATCGCCGATATCCTCTGCCACCACATCCCAGTCGCTTTCGGCTTTCACGTCCTTCGTCTGCGCCGGCCCATACTCGTGCGGCCGCGCGAAGAATCCTGTTCGCATCCCCAGCGCCCGTGCCGCCGCCAGATCGTAATTATGTGCCGCCGCCATCATCACCTGTCCCGGGGCCAGCCCCAGCATGGCGCACGCGCCCAGATACACCGAGGGGTCCGGCTTGTAGGCGCGTGGAATGTCCGAGCCGAGCACCGTGTCCCACGGCAGGCCGGCGTGTTTCGCCAGATTGACCAACAACGCCATATTGCCGTTCGACAGCGGTGAAATCACATAGCGCCGCTTCAGACGGGTGAGCCCGGCCACCGAATCAGGCCAGGGTGTCAGCCGGTGCCAGATTCGGGTCAGATGATCGAGATCGCCCTCCGACAGCCCCGCGATCCCGAATTGCACCAGCAGCGCTTCCAGCGACTCGCGGTGCAGCACGTCCAGCACCGTCCACGGACGCGCGCCGGACCGTACCCGGTCCATCGACGGTTTGTAGGCCGCGCGCCACGCATCGGCGAACGCGGTCCAATCCGCCTCGATCCCCCTGTCGTGGCCGAATGTGGTCATTTCGGCGACCACGCTGCCGCGCCAGTCCACCACCGAGCCGAACGTGTCGAACAGAACCGCCTTGACGTCGTCCATCGCAAGCCTCGTGTGCAGATACGGCTGCATCAGGCGTCAGCGCCGGGGTTGCGTCAACGTGGCGTTGGCGTCTTCGCATTGCCCGCGCTCGCCGGATCGGTGTCAAAAATATCGAAGAACCCGCGCAGAAACCCCGGCGTCAGCGCCGCCAGCGGGTTTACCCCAACCGAGGGGTCGTCCAGGCTGCCGCGCACGCTGTAGGTCGCAGCGAACACCCCGCCGCCCCGCTCCGGCGAGAAGAGCTGCCCCACCAGCGGAATACGCCCCAGAAGCGAATTGAAGAAATAGGCCGGAATCACGGTGCCCTCGATGTCGGCCTTGTTGCCCGACAAATCGACACGGCCCTTGGCGGTGATGCCCAGCGAGGCGCTGTAGGCACGTGCATCCTCCAGGGTCAGCACGTCGCCGTCATAGCTGAACGGCGCCACCATGCGGGTGAAGCCCAGCCCCGGCCCCTGTGCCAGCTCCACCAGCCCATACAGGGACATCGCCTGCAGGATGCGCCCGATCGAGGGCGCGTTGCGGATGCGGAAATCGTCGAGCCTCGCCGTGGCGTGCAGCACCTGGGCATCGCCGGCACCGGTATAGTTTCCGGTCACGGTCAGATTGCCGCCGAGCATGGTGGGCATCACATCCAGCGTGCGCAGCAGCGCGCCGGCATCCTGCGCCTCCGCCGCCAGCCGTCGGCCACCTTGTGCCGGGGTGAGGTTCACCACCACCGGCCCGGTGCCCACGATCGCCGATAGCCGCGCCCGGTTGGTCTGCGTGCCGTCATGCTCGGCGTGCGCCGCCACCTGGGTCATCGGCCGCCCGCCCGCCATCAACACCCGCCCGATCGCCACATCGGCCCGAAAAGGGGGCGTCTTTGTCGCTTTCGTCTCACCGGACGCGGGTTGTTTCTTCCGGTCGAACTCCCCCGACAGGTCCAGCGACGGTCCCTTGATGTCCGCCACATAAGGCTGCCCGTCGCGCTGCGGCAGCCGCACACTTCCCGTGATGTCGGTGGTTTTGCCGAGGATGAGGCGCTGGATGCGCACCAGATCGGGCTGCCCGCCCACGGTATCGGCGGCCACCTGCACCGAAAGCCCCGGCGCCTCCGCCCGCACGCGATCGATGCTGACGATCTTGCCGGCCTTGAGCAGAACATGCGCGTCCAGCGTGCCGGCCGAACCCACCTCCTTGCGCCACGGCAGCCGCCCGCCATTGAACGAGGCGCGTGTGAGATCGCCGGTGACGGCCAGATCGCCGGTGGTGTCGCGGCGGTCGAGGTAATCCACCTTCAGCCCCATCGCGCCGGTCATCACGCCGTCCACCGGCGCGCCCAGCCCGGCCAGCATCCGTGCCGTCACCGTCGCCGTCACGCCGATCTTTTCCATCACCTGGGTGGGACCGCCCGACCTGAAATCCATCTCGATCGAAAGCACCGCCGGAATGGTCGCGATATCGGCGTTGCCGCCGATCTTCAGCCCATCGTTGCTCACATCGAAGTCCAGCATCGCCTTGTCGATATCGCGGCCGACGGCGATGCCGCCGAGATGCCCGCCCGACAGCTTGCCGGTGGCATGGATGGCCACCTTGTCGATATCCAGGTCGTTCTTCAGCGGAAAATCGACCGTGATCTGCCCGGTCACGCTGCCTTGCGGATTGCGCAGATCGATGGGCCGGCGGTCCAGAAGATGGATCTTCGGATGCTTCAGAAGCGTGATGAGATCGGCGAACGGCCCGAAGATATCGCCCTGGATGGCGATGAACTGGTCGTGCCCGGCAATGCCGGTCAGGCGCACCCGGCTTGGCTTGAGCATCAGCTGCCCGCCCACCTGCCGGCCGCGGGAGATCAGAATGTCCAGCGTGTCCGGGTCCACGAACACCACCCGCGCGCTGCCATGCTCGATCGGCGGCACCGGCCGCAGCCAGGTGGCGGTGATGTCCTCCCCATCGATGCCGCCTTCGATATGGGTCAGCGTGGCATCGGAGAAATCCTCCGGCGCCGACACCACCGCCTTCACATGGCCGTTGCTCGCCACGCCCGCGGTGATGTTCTCGGTGATCCAGGGCCGCGTGCCCGGCCCGCCCACGCCCTTCGGCCACAACGCCGCCAGATCCGCGAACGCCACCTGATCCACGTCCACGACGATGGTGGCATCCACCTTGCCGCCGCCGCGCCGGGCCGAGACATGGCCGGTGAAAACGGTGGGCCGAGCCTCCTCGCGTGCCTGCTGCACCAGCTTGCCCACCTCCAGCTCGAGGGTGGACGGCGTGATATCGGCGGACAGGGACGCCGCCCGGATTGGCATGACACCGTCGCCGATATGCAAGGCGCCCGCCTCGATCTCGGCCGCCACATGGGCCGTGCGCAGCGTGAAATCCCCACCGAGCGCCACGTCCGCGGCCAGATGCAGCTTCGCGTCCAAAGCCGCCATCGGGGCCAGCACCGGAGACAGCGCGGCAATGCTCGCCGGATTGAACACGCCGATGCGCGGCCGTGCGACAAGGCCCGCGCCATCGGCCAGCAGCGCCAAATCGGCCTCCACCGGAATGGTCTGGTCGCCGATCGACAGCGTCAGCGCCGCTTTCCCCGCAGCGTTGTCCCCCGCCCGGCCCACATCCACGTTGATCGCCGCCACGCTCCAATCCGTGCCCAGCTGCGCATCGGCGACATCGATCCGCGCGCCTTCGATCCGCACATGATCCAGCGTTCGCAGCCTGTCCTGCATAGAGGACGGCGAGGCCTTGTCCGGGGTGGCGGTGGCCTGCCGGGGCGCCATGCCCGCGATGCCGATCGTGCCGTCGCTGCCGCGTGAGAGCTTCGCGCGGGCGCCCCTCACGTCGATCGCCGAGGGCGCGATCGTCGCGTGCAGCAGCGCGCCGGCGTTCAACGACACCGCCGCCCTGTCGAACGCCACCAGCTCAACGCCATCCGGCAGCGCGATATCGACGCCCGACAGAACCACATCCAAAGGACGCGACATCCCGCCATGCAGCCCCTGCCACGACAGCGTGGCGCCGCCGATCGTGACCTGGGCCTGGGTGATCGCATTGCGCGTGACCCGCCGCGCCAGCCACGCCACGTCCATCGGCCCCTGCGCCAGCCGCACCGCCAGCACGGCCACCGCCAGGCCCGCCACGATCACCAGTGCCAGCAGCACCTGCACCAGGCGATGCAGCCACCTTCCCACGCGGCCGGCTCCCAGCAGCATACCGGCTTTGGCGGCTTGACCCGCGCCGGGGCTCATGGCCAGCCTGTCATATGCGCAAGCCCGCCGCTCACAGCTTTGTTCTGCCAAGCATCTGGCCGTCGCCCACCGATCACGGTGCCGCCGCCCGCCTGTTGGAGCGTTTCGCGGCGCTGGGGCCTTCCGAAGCCCGGCTCACGCGGGGGAAGGGGGGTGCCATGTTGGCATGCATCGGCGGCAACAGCCCCTATCTCGCCGATCTCGCGCTGCGGGAGGCCGCGTCGGTCAGGGTGCTCGTCCAACGCGGGCCCGACGCGGTGGTTGCCAAGGCGATGGCCGCGCTTTCGGCCATTTCCCCCACCTGGCCCCAGCCGCGCCTGGCGCGCGCGCTGCGCGAGGCCAAACGGCAGGTGGCGCTGGCCACCGCGCTCGCCGATATCGGTGGCATCTGGAAGCTCGACCGCGTGACCCAGGCGCTGTCCGACCTCGCCGGCACGGCGTTGCGCAAATCCGTGGCGCATCTGCTGCGCGCCGGCCACGATCGCTCCGATCTCGTGCTGCCACATCCCGCCGACCCCGAAACAGGCTGTGGCTTCGTCGTTCTGGCCATGGGCAAGCTCGGCGCCTTCGAGCTGAACTATTCCAGCGATGTCGATCTCGTGCTCCTGCATGATCCCGATGCCGGCGTTTATCGCGGCGATCAATGTTCCGGCTGGTTTAGCAGATTGTCGCGCGGCCTTGTCACGTTGATGGAAGCGCGCGACGTGGATGGCTACGTGTTCCGTACCGACCTGCGCCTGCGCCCGGACCCCTCCGCCACGCCCGCTTGCGTCAACCTGCACGCCGCCATCGCCTATTACGAAAGCATGGGTCAGAACTGGGAACGTGCGGCCATGCTGAAAGCCCGCCCCATCGCCGGCGACCTCGCCATGGGCCACGCTTTCCTCGAGGCGATCCGCCCGTTTATCTGGCGCCGCCATCTCGATTTCGCCGCCGTGGCCGATATTTCCGCCATGAAGCGACGCATCGACGCGCACAAGAAAACCGCGCTCACGCAATCGCCCGACCGTGTGGCACGCATCGCCGGCCACAACGTGAAACTGGGCGAAGGCGGCATTCGCGAGATCGAGTTCCTGGTGCAGACGCTGCAACTCGTCTGGGGCGGCCGCGACCCTGCCTTGCGTGAACCCCGCAGCCTGCCCGCCTTGCGCCTGCTGGTTCGTGCCGGCCGCGTGACGCAGCATACCGCAAGCGAGCTCGCATCCGCCTACCGCTTCCTGCGCGGCGTGGAACATCGCCTGCAGATGACGGCCGATCGACAGACCCATGTGCTGCCCGAAACCCGGGAAGGGCTCGAAAAATTCGCTGTCTTCATGGGCTACGAGGATGCCGAGGCCTTCGCGGCCGCCTTGCTGCGCCAGCTCGACCGTGTGCGCCGGCACTACGACGCCGTGTTCGGCGCGGTGCCCAATCCCGCCGTGGCCCCGCCGCTCGATTTCAGCGGCACGGACCCGCCGCCATCCACCATCGCCGCGTTGCAGGAGATGGGATTTCAGCATCCGGACCGCATCGCGCACGCCGTCTATGGCTGGCAGTCCGGCCGCGTCCGCGCCATGCGGTCGCATCGCGCGCGGGATCTGCTGGGGCCGATGCTGCCGGGCCTGCTCACAGCCCTGGGTCGCCAGCCGTTGCCAGACGCCGCCTTCATGCGCTTCGCCTCGCTGCTGGAGCGGCTGCCTGCCGGCGTGCAGCTTCTGTCGATGTTCCAGCGCAATCTCGACCTCGTCGGCCGCATCGCCGACATCCTCGGCGCCGCACCCCAGTTGGCCGACTACCTGGCCCGAACACCCTCCGCGCTCGACGGCCTGCTCGGCGATCTCGACGACACGCCGATCGGGCCGCGGCTGAAAAAGCGCCTCGCCACCGCGTCGGGCCTGGAAGAATCGATCGCCATCATCCGCGCCACCGTGCGCGAAACCGATTTCGCCATCAGCGTCGCCACGTTGGAAGGCCGGCTCGACGCCGATGCCGCCGGCCTGCGCCGCGCCGCACTGGCCGACGCCTCGCTCGCGGCACTGCTGCCGCTGGTGATGGCCGATTTCGCCGAACGCTACGGCCGGGTGCGCGGCGGCGGCATGGCGGTGGTGCTGCTCGGCAAGGCCGGTGGGCGGGAGACGATGGCGGGCTCGGACCTCGACCTCATGCTCATCTACGATCATCCCCCCACCGTCACGCAAAGTGCGAAGGCGGTGGGTGACGGCACCCGCCGCCTGCCCGCCAGCCAGTGGTTCATCCGCGCCGTGCACGGGTTCGTCGCCGCCCTGACCGCGCCTGATTCCGAGGGCCCCACCTACGATGTCGACATGCGGCTGCGCCCATCCGGCAACAAGGGCCCGGTGGCGGTGTCGCTGGCGGCGTTCGAGGCCTATCACGAGGGCCAGGCCTGGACGTGGGAGCGTATGGCGCTCACCCGCGCCCGTGTGGTGGCCGGCCCGCCACGCCTGCGCCATCGCGTCGAGGCGCTGATCCACGCCGCCATCCTCAAGGCGGATCGCACGAAGGTGCGGGCAGACGCCGCCGCCATGCGCGCCCGCATGGTGCGCGATCAACCCAAGGCGGCCGCATGGGACGTAAAACTGCGCGCCGGTGGCCAGATCGAGGTAGAGTTCGTGGTTCAGGTTCTGCAGTTGCTGCACGGCCCGGTCGCCACGACGTTGCGCTTCGCTGTGGCGGGGTTGCGCGCGCAGAACCATCTGTCGAAGGCAGACGCCGCCTTGCTCATCCGCGCCGATCATCTCTGGCGCACCGTGCAAGGCATGCTGCGGCTCACCGACGGCGCAAGGCCGCCGCAGACCCTGTCAGACGCCGCCGCCACGCAGCTGTTGCGCGCGGTGCGCGAAGCGGGCGAGCCGGCGGTTGACCCCGCCGATGTTCGGGCCACCTTGGACCGCATGGCGCAAGACGTGCGCGCGCTTTTCACAACCCTGGTGGGACCGACCCAATCATGACACTTGCCATCGGCGACCAAGCCCCTGATTTCGCCATGCCCGCCAGCGGTGGCCGCACCGCCAGCCTGGCAGACTTCAAGGGCAAGCCGTTCGTGCTCTATTTCTACCCAAAGGCCGACACGCCCGGCTGCACCAAGGAGGCCTGCGCCTTTCAGGAGGCCCTGCCACAGCTCGGCAAGCTCGGCGTGGCGGTGATCGGCGTGTCCAAGGACAAGATGAAGCCGATCGAGAAATTCGCCGAAAAATATGGACTGACCTTCCCGCTCGCCTCCGACGAACAGACCAAGGTGGCGGAGGCCTATGGCGTATGGGCGGAGAAATCGATGTATGGGAAAACCTACATGGGAATGGAGCGCGCGACCTTCCTCGTTGATAAGCAAGGAAAAATCGCCCGTGTCTGGCCCAAGGTAAAGGTGGACGGCCATGCCGTGGAGGTGGCCGCCGCGGTGGCGGCTTTGGGCTGACCCCAAAATTGGTTGCCGGCCAAAGCGAGAATGATGTGAGGACGGTAACAGTTTTTTCGTGATTGACCCGTGATTATGCCTCACCGCAGCCGGTGGCTGCTTCGAGGGGTCGATCCGATGAAGCTGCTCTCCGGCGTTCGTGCAAGGATTGTCCTGGTCGCCATCGTGGTGGCCGCCCCGATGCTTGGGCTGGAGCTTCTGCAGGCCAGCCAAAGTCGCGACAACGCGATCTCACACGCAACGGACAGGGTGGTGGAACTGGCCCGGCTCGCCGCCGCCAACGAGGATGACAGCGTGCAGGAAGCCGCCAGCGTGCTGCGTCTTTTGAAGCTGGTTCCCGCCGTGGCCCAGGCCTTGCCAGGCGAATGCCACGCCTTGCTCCGCAAGGTCACCGAGGAGCATCCGCGGCTGGACTCCATCTCGGTGGTCGCGGCGGACGGGTCGATCGCCTGCAACAGCCTCTCCCCCGCGCCGGCGAAGGTGAACGTCGCAGACCGCGTCTGGTTCATCGACGTGACCCAGCCGGACGCTCCGCCTGAGATCGTCAGCGAATTCCTGATATCGCGCAGCACCGGCCAACCCACGATGGTCGTCGGCGCCGGCTTCGGCAACCCCGGCCTCAACCCCAGGGCCGTCGCGGCGTCGGCGGCCATGAATCTGGCCTGGTTCTCCGACATCGCGGCACGCCTGCCCCAAGCCGCGGGCGCCACGGTGACGGTGATGGACGCGCGTGACGGCACCATCCTGGCCCGCTCCGCCAACCCGGCGCAATGGGTGGGGCAGCATTTTCCGGCGCATCCGCTCATGGCGCTGCTGCGCCGGCAATCCGAAGGCGTGGCGCGCGTGACCGACCTGGACGGTGTGGAGCGTATCATCGGGTTTCGCCGGCTGCCCGGCAATGCGTGGTCCAGGACGATCGTGTCGGTCGGCATTCCCGTCTCGGTGATCCTGGCCGAAGCGGATGCCCAGCTTCGCGCGGGCCTGGCGGTGACGGTGCTGATGCTCCTGGCCGGTGTCTCGATGGCCTTGGTCCTGGCATCCTATTCCATCATCCGGCCGCTCGACGCGCTGGGCGAGGCCGCACGCCGGCTGGGAGATGGCGATGTTGCATCGAGCGCCGCCATGCCGATCTTCGCGGTGGGCGAACTCGGCCGCCTCGCCGCGGTGTTCAACCAGGCGGTGGCACAGATCGCCGATCGCGACCTGCGTCTGGAAAAGCAGGCGCAGCAGGATGCGCTGACCGGCCTTGCCAATCGCCGCTATTTCGATGAAACGCTGGCCCTCGAATGGCAGCAATCGTTGCGCACCGGACGAAACCTCTCGCTGGTGATGATCGATGTCGATCACTTCAAACGCTACAACGACAGCTATGGCCATCCCGCCGGCGACCTCTGCCTGCAGACCGTGGCAGCCGCCATCTGCGATGCCGTCAGGCAATCCTTCGACACGGCTTCACGCTACGGCGGCGAGGAATTCGCCATCATCTTGCCCGATACCGACGTGATCAGCGCCATGCGGGTGGCCGAACGGCTGGTGCGCCAGATCAACGCGCTGGCCGTGCCCCATGTCGGTGCCAACTCCGGCCACCTTTCGATCAGCGCCGGTGTGGCGACATTCAATCCGGCTTACGGCCACGCCGACATCTCCTCGGCGCAAACCCTGCTTCTCGCCACCGACGCAGCCCTCTATTGCGCCAAGAACGGCGGCCGCGGCCGCGTTGTTCTGCACAACGCGGCCAACACCCCGGCCACCAGCCCGTCTCTGGCGCTTATGCCGGCCGCCTGAAGCAGTCTCGCCGGGGGGGGTGCCTCAGGCGCCGAACAGCTTTCGCAACCCGGCTTGATCGCGCAACACCATATGCCCTGCCTCGACCTCGATCATTCCGGCGTCGCGCCAGATTCGGAGCTGCTTGTTCACGCTCTCACGCGAGCTGGCCACCAGGTTGGACAGATCGCGCTGCGATAGTTTCAGGTCGATCCGCACACCGGCGGCAACCGGCCGCCCATAATCCTCGCCCAACTTCACCAGCACCTTGGCCAGGCGCGCCTGAAGATCGAACAAGGCGATCTCTTCCAGCGCGGTGCTGGTGCGGCGCAGACGGTCGCACAGCACCACCAGCATCCGCTCGACCAGGCCTTCATGGCGCAGCAGGAACGGCAGAAAGATGTGCCGTTCGATCACCATCATGGTGGTGTCCTCGGCTGCCACCGTATCGGCACTGCGGGCCTTGCCGTCCAGCAACGCGATCTCTCCCACGATCTCGCCGGGCCCGATCACGTTCAGCGTCACCTCGCGGCCCTGCAGCGAAACCGTGCCGACGCGAACATGGCCGCTCAGCACCGCGAGCATGAAGCTGCCCGGGTCGCCCTTTGAAAAGATCAGCGTTCCCCGGCTCACCCGCCGTTCGCTGGACGATGCGATCAACTCGTCGAGCTCGGACGGTTTCATGTGGTTGAAGAACGGGCTGGTCAGCAACGCTTCGCGCTTCATCGCAGCCAGGGTGCGTCCCTGCGGTCCCAAAGGACGCGAAATCAGGCGCGCCGATGCGCCAATGCCGGTTTCGGATGGTGGGCGGGCCGCCCAGGGGTTTTTCGGCGGCGGTAATGGGGCCACGGGTCTGGCTGCTCCAAGACATCCGCGCGAACCCGGGCCGGGCATGCGGCGACATTCGTTCGTTATGCCATCGACCCGTCAGGATGATCCAGCGCGAATCCGTATGCCGGCTAGGCGATACCCCAGAACGCCGCGATCTCACGCGCCGCCGAAACGCCGCCGTCGCGCACGGTCGGGTAGATATGGCCCATGCCGGGGATCACCCGGCTTTCCACCCAAACCCGCTCGCCGTCGCGGCCCCAGCGCTGATGCAGCGCATCAGGCGGGTTCGCCGCCGGAGCGGATGGCAGACCCAGCAGCGTCGTCCATTGCTGCGCCAGATGCCCACTGTTGCGCGGCGCCACCACGGTGTCGGCATCGCCGGACCACACCGAGAGCAGCGGCCATGTCCCGCCATAGCCGATCGGCGCCAGGGCGCGGGCGCGGCCCATCCACTCGGCCGCCGACAGGTCGCCGCCATGCCCCGCCATGCGGGTCATCGCGCCCACCACACCGCTCGCCGCACCGGCCGGCAGCCCCGCCACCACGCCGCCGCCGGCGAACACGTCGGGATACGCCGCCAGCAGACACGATGTCATGGCGGCGCCGGCGGACAGCCCGGTCACGAACACCCGCGCCGGGTCGCAGCGATGCGCCTTGATCGCAGCCGCCACCATCGCCACGATCGACCCTGCCTCGCCGAGATCGCGCCCGGTATCGCCCGGGCGGAACCAGTTGAAGCAACGTTGCCGGTTGTTGGCCTCGGTCTGTCCGGGCATCAGAAGAACATAGCCCCGGCTGTCGGCCAGTTCGCGCCATCCGGTCTGGGTGGCGAATTCTTCCGGGTCCTGCCCGCATCCGTGCAGCAGAACCACCAGCGGCGCCCCGCTTCGCGCGGTGGCGGGGGCATGGATATGCATGGTCAAACCGCCGGGATTGACGCTGGGCTTCGGAACAGCGCTGGGCTTCGGAACAGGAGGCGCCTTCCGGCGAACGCCGTCCGACTTTCGCAAAGCCGGCTGCTTTTTTGCTGCCGCGCGCGGCTTGGCGGGCTTCGCCGCCGTGCCCGTGGTCTTCGGCGCCACCACCGCCAGCAGCCGCGCCGTCATGCCGAGAAGCCGCGTGCCGTTGCGGCGCAACGAAGACAGTGCGGCGGCCATAGAATGTTTCGGCATGATCGTTATCCCGCAGTGCAGCATTTATATAGAGATCGCGTAGGTCATCGCTTGGTTCCATTGCGCCCGCTTGCCCGCTTGCCCGCTTGCCGGCAGGGAGGGGATGGGCATTATGAGGCCTTTAGGGGAGACCCACATGCACACCTTGCTGGAGCCGGCCTCACGCGTGGCGCGCCTGCTGATCGCCAGCGGTGCCACCCTGGCCGTGGCCGAATCGTCCGCCGGCGGCCTGATCAGCGCGGCCCTGCTCGCGGTGCCGGGGGCGTCGGCCTATTTCCGCGGCGGCAGCGTCATCTACACCCGGCAGGCGCGCCTCGCCTTTGGAATAACCCAGGCTGACATGCAGGATATGCGCTCCTCCAGCCCGCCTTACGCCGATCTGCTCGCCGCGCGCGCCAGGTTGCGGCTCGATGCCAACTGGGCGCTTGCCGAAACCGGTGCCGCGGGCCCAGCGGGCAACCGATATGGCGACCCCGCCGGCCATGCCTGTCTCGCCGTTGCGGGCCCCGCCCACCGCAGCCGCACCGTCGCCACCGGGTCGGCCGACCGCGTCGCCAACATGCGCGCCTTTGCCCATGAGGCCCTGGCCCTGCTCGAGGAGGCCCTTGCGCAGCACGGTTGATACCGGCGGCGGGAGCGTTCAGATTGCCGCGAAATCCGCCGCAGGAGACGCTTCATGTCCGAGACCGCAACCACGCCGGCCCCCGCTTTGCCGCTGTTCTTCCACCGGGTTGTGGGCGTCAACGCCACGCAGCACGGCCATCTGCGGCTGGACCGCACCGCCGGCTTCGATTTCGCCGCCAACGCCCAGGCGGTGCCGCTCGGCCTCGGTGAGCTCGATGTTGCGTGCCAGCATTTCCCCATCGTCTTCACAACCGGCCCGCAAACCACGCCGATGGCGTTGTTGGGCCTGAAGGAAGGCAGCAACCTGTTCGTCCGCCCCGACGGCTCCTGGCGCCCGGACAGCTACATCCCGGCCTATGTTCGCGCCTTTCCGTTCATCTTCGTGGAAGACCGGGAGAAATCCACGATGTTCGTGGGCATGGAGGAAGGCGCCCGCGTGCTGAACGACACCACCGGGGCCGCGCTGTTCGAAGACGGCCAGCCCAGCCCCGCGATGAACGAGGCGATCCAGTTCTGCGCCGCATTTCGTGACAACCTCAACGCCGCCTCGGCCTTCGGCGCCGCCCTGCAGGAGGCCGGGCTGCTTGAGGAGGAGGAGGCGAACGTTAATTTCACCGCCGGCGGCACCGCCAGGGTTACTGGCTTCAAGGTGATCAAATCCGACCGGATCGAGACCGTGGCGGACGCCACCTATCTGGAATGGCGCCACAAAGGCTGGATCAGCCATGTCCACGCGCAGCTCTTCAGCACGGCGCGCTGGGCCCGCCTCGTGGAGCTCAGCGCCGGCTGACTGATTAGAGCGAGATCGGCTGAAGCCGACCCGCTCTAACCTTATTTTTTTCGAACAATTTCATCGCTTTGTTGATCGCTGCGCGACTCAACTAGATCATGATGCGCTTGGGCTGCTCAACCCAAGCGCATAAACATGATCGATAAAACAACAAGTTAGAGCCTGATATTTTGTCTACTCAAAATCATCAGGCTCTAAAAGCGATATCGCTTTAGGGCTTCGGCAGGTCCTCGGTCTGGATGGCGGCCGGGGGCGACGATGCGGGCGTGGTGACGGCCAGATAGGCGCGCAACGAGCGGCGCACCTGGAATTCCAGTTCCACGTTCATGTCCGTCATCATCTGCGTGATCAGTGTGTTCAGCGCTGCGCGCGTGGCGTTCGGCCCGTCCTTCGTGAACCCGCTGGACCGTTGCACTCGCGCCTCGGCATAGCCGCTGCGGGTGCCGTCAGACGTCGTCACATCCAGATGCGCCACCATCCGCCCCTCGTAGCGGTCGCGCACCTGCACGATGCTGGCCTCGTCCACCACGAACACCGCGCGGCCGGACGATCCCTGGGCCACCAGCCGGTCCTGCGCCATCTGGCGCAACGCATCCACCGGCCGTATCGGCGCGAAACGCGACATGTCGCGCGGCTCGGTATTGGGCGCCACGCTGTCGTCGATATCCAGGCTGGCCACGTTCAGCCGCAGTTTCGTCAGATAATCGTAGCTGACCGGGGAATAGACCTGCGGCGGATCGTCGGTGGCGCCGCAGCCGGCGAGGCCGAACGGCAGCAGGATCGATAGCACGAACACAAGTCGCAGGCGCCGGAGGGGCAGGGTCATGGGTCTCTTTCTGGGCTGCGGGCGATCAGGCTGCGGGCGGGATATCGGCGCGGGTGAAGCTGAAATCGTGGTTGCAGAACTCGCACGTCATCACGATGGCACCGTCCGTCTCCATGTGGTCGATATCGTCGGTGCCGAACGTGGCCAGCAGGTCGGCGAGGCGGGAGCGCGAGCAGCGGCAGCCATAGGTCAGCGGGCGCGGCCTGTCGGCGGCGACGCCCTCGGAACTGAACAGATTGTAGAGCAGACGGTCGGCCGGCAGCGTGTCGTCCAGCAGCTCGCTGTCTTTCACGGTTCCCGCCAGGATCAGCGCGGTGCCCCAGCTTTCGTCCAGCGCCATCGCGTCGAGATCGGGGTCCACGCCGCCCTGGCCTGCCACGCGTTCCAGGATCAACGCGGCGGCCCGCCAGCCATGCGCGGTGGGAGCGCAGGCCAGACGCAGGAAGCATGGGGTCTGTTCGGAGGCGTCGAAATAATGCAGCGCCATGTTCTCCAGGCTGTCCCCGATCAACGAGACGATGCCCTGGTGGCGGTCCATTTCGGCACCCTGGTCCACGGTGAAGGCCAGAAACCCCTCGCCGAGCAACGCCTGGGCGGTGGGCGTGGGCGCCACGCGCAGCAGATCGTCGAGCCGCTCCTGCGTCACGCTGGCATAGCCGCGCAGGGCGCCGGTATCGGTGCAGTCGGCCAGCAGCATGCGCAACGGCCCGTCGCCCTTGATCTGCAGGCTGAACGAGCCGGTGAATTTCAGCGCCGTCGCCAGCGCCGCCACCAGGGCCATGGCCTGGCCCACCATTTCGGTGATGCACGACGCCTGGTCGTGGCGGCTCAACAGCGCGTCGGCGAGGGGGCCAAGCCGCACCAGCCGGCCGCGCACCGGCCGCATCGGCAGGTAGAACGGTGTTACGCCGCGGGGAACGGCGATATCGGGCACGTCGGGGCGGCCGGTGTCGAGAAAAGCGGGCGTGTCGTCCATGACGTGCACCATAGGCATAGTCACGCCCGCCCGCTACCGTCCGGCGCATGACCGACGCATCGCAGCCGCCCCCCGCCTTCAGCCTTCGCCCGCTCGCCGCCGCCGATGCCGACGCCGCGGCCAGGCTCATCCGCGACAGTTTCGGCGCCATCCGGCCGCCTTTGGTGCCGCCGCCCTCGGCCCTGCGTGAAACGGCGGCCACGGTTGTGGCCCATCTCGCATCCGGCGGAGGCGAGATGGGCGGCGGCGCGGTGGCCGACGCATCGGGCTGCGTGGTGGGCGTGGTCTTGTGGGGCGAGCGCGACGGCGGGCTGTATCTCGGCCGGCTTTCGGTGGCGCCTGCCTTTCGCCGCGCCGGCGTGGCGCGTGCGCTGATCGGGGCAGGGGAGCGTGCGGCCAAGGCCGCCTGTCTGCCGCGCACCCATGTGGGCGTGCGGCTATTACTGGACGGCAATCGCCGCCTTTTCACGGGGCTCGGCTATGGCGAAGTGCGCCTGCACCGTCATGAGGGGTTCCCCGAGCCGACCTGGGTCGAGATGGAAAAGCACGTCGCATGACCCAGACGGATGCGCCCGCCGGCCGGCATTGGGGAACGCTGTGGGCCATGGTGCTGGCGCGCATCGCGTTCGGCTATCAGATCCAGACGGTCGCGAGCCTGGGCCCCGACCTGCGCGCCGCCTTCGGGATCGAATTCGCCACGCTGGGCACGTTGATGGGCCTGATGCAGCTGCCCGGCGTGGTGGCCGCCATACCCGCCGGTTTCCTGGCGCGCCGGTTCGGCGACCGTGGGATCATCGCCTTCGGCATGGTGGCGATGGTTCTGGGCAGCTTGGTGTCGGCCATGGCCACTGGGCCCATGGGCATCGGCGCCGGCCGCGTGATCGCGGGCTTCGGCGCGGTGGCGCTGACGGTTCTGCAGCCGAAGGCGGTGGCGGACCGGTTTCGCGGCGGCGATTTCAACGTGGCGATGGGCATTCTGGTCGGCGCCTTCCCGATCGGCATCGGCCTGGCCCAGCTCACGCAGGGGCGCCTGGCGCAGGCCTTTGGCTGGCCCTCGGCCTTCATCGCCGGCGCCGTGGTGGCCGCCGTGGCACTCGCGGTGCTGATGGCCGCCTGGCGCGATGTGGCCCAGATGCTCAGCCGCGCCATGAGCTGGCCGAGCCGGCGCGAAATCACGCTCCTGATCCTGTCCGGCATGATCTGGACCACCTTCAACGCCGGCTATTTCAACTTCCTCGGCTACCTCCCCAGCGTCATCGCCGCCCGCGGCCATCCCGGCTGGGTAGCCGACGTCACCATCGGCATGGCCACCTGGGGCAACCTGCCGATGATGCTGCTGGGCGGCCTTGTAGCCAGCCGCCTCGGCGCCGTGCCGGTGTTCATCGCCGGCGTGGTGATGGAAACGCTCGCGGTGTCCGGGCTTGCCTGGACCGACTGGCCGTTGCTGTGGGGCGTGCTGTTCGGCACGTTCGGCGCCATGCATGCCGGCATCATCGTGGGCTGGGGCACCTTGTCGGCGCGGCCGGAAAACCGTGCCGTGGGCATGGGCATCTTCTACACCACTTACTATATCGGCGGCACCGCCATTCCCGCGTTGTGCGGCCGCGCGGCGGATTACGCGGGCGACGCCTCCGGCGCGTTCGTGTGCGCGGCGGCCCTGACCGCGCTGTCGATCCCGTTCTGGTGGTGGCATCGGAGATTGTCGCGATGAGGCGTTTTTCGGTGGGCTTGGCGTTGTGGCTGGGGCTCGCCCACCCGGCCTGGGCCTGCGATCTCGGCGGAGTGGAGATGGTTCGCACCGAACTGCTCTTCGGGCGCACCGCAGCGTCTGATGCGGACTGGGCGGATTTCCTGGCCAAAAGCGTCACCCCCCGCTTCCCCGACGGACTGACGGTGCTCGACGGGACAGGCCAATGGCTCAGCCCCCGCACCGGGGCGATCAGCCACGAGGCTTCGACCCTGCTTCTCATTTTGGCGCCGCCGCAAGCCGATCTGAAACAACGGCTGGATGCCGTGCGCGACGATTACAAGGCGCGTTTTCACCAGCAATCCGTTGGTCTGGTCACGTCCGTGAGCTGTGTGGATTTCTGAGTCGCCGCCGTTCAGTCGATTGGGCCACGGTTTGGGGAACCGTGGCCGACGCCCCCCGTTTCCCCAATCGCGGTCCACGGAGAGTGACACAATGACCCTTACGTTTCCGACAATCTGGCGCGCCGGCTTGCTCGCTGTGGCAGCCTTTGCGTTCGCCCCCACCGCGCACGCCGAGTTCTTCAGCGACGTCAAACGGACCTTTCAGACCGACGTGCCGCACTTCTTCCAGGACGACACACCGTGCGCGTTCGGGGGGCAGCCAACCAGCCACACGAAATCGTCCTGCAAACGAAGCGGCCCGCCGCCCGCCCGTGATGCCGCCGGCACGCCGTTGCGGGACGATCCGGCGCCTGCGCCGCGTGCCGCCCCCGCACCGGTCTCTTCAACGCCGAGACCGGTGCAGTACTAAGGCGATCACGTTGATGCGTTCGCGTGGCTCAACCCCAAGCGGATCAGGGCCTAACGCGCCGCGCCCATCGTCCAGGCCAGCACGCCTTTCTGGGCGTGCAGACGGTTTTCCGCCTCGTCGAACACCACCGATTGCGGGCCGTCGATCACGCCCTCCGTCACTTCCTCTCCGCGATGGGCGGGCAGGCAGTGCATGAAGATCGCGTCCGGCGCCGCCTTGGCCATCAGCGCCTCCGTCACCTGGTAAGGCGCCAGGATATTGTGGCGGCTGCCGGCCGTGTCGTCGTCGGCCATGCTGACCCAGGCATCCGTCACCACGCAGCGTGCGCCGGCCACGGCCACCTCCGGGTCATACACCAGCTCGATCGCGGCACCCTTCGAGCGCGCCCAGGCGATCAGGTCGGCGGGCAGCTTTTCCGGTTCCGGCGTGGCGATCCGCAAGGTGAAGCTGAACAGCGCCGCCGCCTCGATCCAGCTGCGCGCCACGTTGTTGGCGTCGCCGCACCAGGCCACCACCTGGCCCGCGATCGGCCCGCGATGCTCCTCGAACGTCAGCACATCCGCCATCAGCTGGCAGGGGTGAGACGCCGCGGTCAGCCCGTTGATCACGGGCACGGTGGCATACGCCGCCATTTCCGCCAGCTTTTCCGGCGCGTCCGTGCGCATCATGATGGCATCGACATAACGCGACAGCACGCGGGCGGTGTCCGCGATGGTCTCGCCACGGCCCAGCTGCGTGTCACGTGACGACATCACGATCACGTCCCCGCCGAGTTGACGCATCGCCACCTCGAAGCTCACCCGCGTGCGCGTCGACGGCTTGTCGAAGATGAGCGCGATGGTTTTGCCGGCCAGCGGGCGCGACGAGGTGTCGGTCGATTTGAAGTGGCTGGCGACATCGAGCATGCGTCGCAACGTGGCCGCATCGAAATCCGCCAGTTCGAGGAAGTGGCGGGGTGGCTGCTCCACCCCGCCGGTGGCCGGCCCGCCCTTGGTCTGGCCGGGCCGTTGCTGAGACGACGCCCTCATTTCGCGGCCATGCTGGCGGGGGCGGGAAGGCAGCGTTTGGCACCCTGGCGCATCATGCCGATGGCGGTGTCGATATCGGCATCCGTCAGCACCAACGGCGGCACCAGGCGGATCACGTTGTCGCCTGCGCCGACCGAAAGCAGGCCCTCGGCGGTGAACGCGGTCTGGATCTCGGTGTTTGGCACGCGGCATTTCAGGCCCAGTATCAACCCGGCGCCGCGCGCATCCTCGAACACGGTTGGGAATTCGACCACCAGACCTTCCAGCGCGCGCCAGAGCTTGCGTGCCTTGCGATCGACCTCGGCCAGGAAGTCCGGCGCTAGCACCACGTCGAGCACGGCGTTGGCCGCCGCACACGCCAGCGGATTGCCGCCGAACGTGGTGCCGTGGGTGCCGGCATACAGCACCTTGGCCATCTTCTCGGTGGCCAGAATGGCGCCCATCGGAAAGCCGCCCGCGATGCCCTTGGCGATGGACATCACGTCCGGCGCGATGCCGGCCCATTCGTGGGCGAACAGTTTGCCGGTACGGCCCATGCCGCACTGCACTTCGTCCATGCCCAGGAAGATGCCGAACTCGTCGCAGGTCTGGCGGAGATCACGCAGGAACTGGAGCTGCGCCGGGCGGATGCCGCCCTCGCCCTGCACCGGCTCGATGATGATGCCGGCGGTCTGCGGTGTGATGGCATCGCGCAAGGCGTTGAGATTGTTGAACGGCACGTGATCGAAACCGTCCACCTCCGGCCCGAAGCCGTGCAGATACTTCGCGTTGCCGGTGGCCGCCAGCATGGCCAGCGTTCGGCCGTGAAACGCACCGTCGAAGCAGATCACCCGGTAGCGCTCCGGATGCCCGCCGTCGTGCTGCGCCTTGCGGATCATCTTCACCATGCCCTCGTTCGCCTCGGCGCCCGAGTTGCAGAAGAACACGCTGTCGGCGAACGTGGCGTCCACCAGCCGCGCGGCCAGGCGTTCGGCCTGCGGCACGCGGTAGAGGTTGGAGACGTGCATCACCTTGGTCGCCTGTTCGGCGATCGCGTCCGTCAGCCCCTTATGGCCGTGGCCGAGCGAGGAGGTGGCGATGCCGGCACCGAAATCGAGGAATCGTCGGCCGTCCGCCGTGTACAGCCAGCAGCCTTCGCCCCGCTCGAATGCGAGGTCTGCACGGTTGTAGGTCGGCATCAGGGCGGGGATCATATCCTCGTATCCTCAATTTCCCCCTGGAGGGGGCCACTATCCGGTCTTGCTCTGCCGTCGCACCCCTGTGCGCGCAGGCCCGGAAAGGCGAAGCATGGCGGGGGCGGGCGGGGGAAGTCAAACAAACACGGCTCTGTCCAGAGGCGTATCGATGCCACCGTGTGCATGGCACGATTGCGCGCAACGCCGGACGCATCGCATCGCAGCGTGGCATCGTGCGTCATGGCCGAGGCAAAACCAGCGGGACCGCCGCCCACGAAATCGCGGCTTCATGCAGCCGCGCTGGCCCATCTCGCCCGCTATGGCACCACCCAGACGGGCCTGATCCGCGTGCTGGACCGGCGGGTGGACCGTTGGGCGCGCGCCACGGCCGAGCCGGACCCGGACGTGATCGCCGCCTGCCGCCGATTGGTGCGTGAGGTGGCGCAAGCTTTGGTGGCCTCGGGTGTGATCGACGACGCCGCCTTCGCTGAAAGCCGCGCGCGCTCGCTCACCCGCATGGGGCGCTCGGCCCGCGCGGTGGCCGCCCATCTGGGCGCGCGGGGTGTGGACGGCGAGGTGGCGCGGGCGTCGCTGCCGTCCGATCCGGAGATCGAGCTGGCCGCCTGCGTGGCGTTCACCCGAAGACGGCGGATCGGGGCCTTCCGCCCGGCCGATGCCGAGGCGAGCGAAGCCCAGATGGCGCGCGAGGCCAAGGCATTGGGAATGCTCGCCCGCGCCGGTTTCGGCCACGAGGTGGCGACACGGGCGCTGGCGATGGATGCGGACGCGGCGGAGGATCTGATTATCCGGCTGAAACAGACGTGACCGGGCCTGTTGTCTTCACATCCGCCGGCATGCTGCGCGGCGTTCGGCATTCCTTGCCCGTCATGCTCGGCATGATCCCGTTCGGCCTGGTGGCCGGCGTGGCCGCGCACGGCGTGGGGATGTCGCTGCTCGAAATCACCCTGATGAGCGGCATCGTGTTCGCAGGCTCCGCCCAGCTGGTGGCGCTGGGCATCTGGGCGCACCCGCCGGATCTCTTCGCCGTCGCACTCGCCGCCTTCGTGGTCAATCTGCGGCTGGCGCTGATGGGCCCGGTGCTGGCGCCGTGGCTGAACCACCTCAGGGGATGGCGGCTGTGGGCCAGCCTGTTCGTGATGGCGGATCAGAACTGGGCGATGTCGGTGTCCGAGATCAACGCCGGCAGGCGCGATGCCGGCTACCTGCTCGGGAGCGGATTGGCGTTCTGGACGATGTGGGCCGCCAGCTCGGCGCTTGGCCATGTGCTCGGCTCCCAGCTGCAGCCGCAGCCGGGGCATCCGCTGTTCTTCGCGGCGCTGGCGGTGTTCGTGGCCATGCTGGTGCAGATGTGGCGCGGCCGGCTCGACGTGATGCCCTGGCTGGTGGCCGCCGCCGTGGCCACCGGCGTGGCAAGGCTGCTGCCCGGCACCTTTTGGTATATCGTGGCCGGTGCCATCGCGGGCTCGGTGGTAGGTGGCCTGCGCGATCACCGCCGCGGCGGGCGCGGTGTGCGGACATGACGCTCGACCCCTGGAACCTGGCCGCGTTCGTGGCCATGGCGGTGGCGACCTATGCCTGTCGCGGCGGCGGCTACTGGCTGTTTCGCCAAATCACGCCCAGCCCGTTGCTGCGCGCCATCCTGACCTACGTGCCTGGCACTCTGTTCGTGAGCTTCGTGGTGCCGGCGATCGTGCAAGGCGGGGTGCAGCCGATGGCGGGGGCCGCCGGCACGGTGGCGGTGATGCTGGCCACCCGCAATCTCGCATTGTCCATCGCGGCCGGCGTGGGCGCGTGTTGGGCCGTGTGGGCGCTGGCCTGAAAGCGGTTTCGTGAAACCACGTTGGGCGATCGTCTCCGGCGTTTGCGCCACCATGACGGGCGTGGGGCTCTCCCGCTTCGCCTACGCGCCGCTTTTGCCGGCCATCGTGCAGGCGGGGCTGCTGACGGGGGGGCAGGCCGGCGCGCTGGGCGCGATCAACCTTGGCGGCTATCTGGTCGGCGCGGCGTTTGCCCCCGCGATCGGCCGCGCGCTGGGTCTTGGCTGGGCGCTGCGCCTGGCGATGCTGTGCGCCACATCCTGCTTTTTGATGTGCGCGATCCCGGGCGAGCTTCTGTGGCTGGCGCCCTGGCGCGCTTTGACGGGCGCATCCGGCGGCGTGCTGATGGTGCTGGCGGGGCCCGCGGTGCAGGCGGTGGTGCCGGTGGCCATGCGTGGGTTTGCGGCGGGCCTGGTGTTCGCGGGCGTCGGCGGCGGCATCGTGATCGGGGCGCTGTTGGTGCCCGCCATGCTGCCCCGGGGCCTGCCCGCCACCTGGCTTGCGCTCGCGGCCCTGTCTGCCGGGCTTACCGCCTTGTCCTGGCGGCTTTGGCCGAAGGTTTCGGCCCCGCCCGCGATGCGGCTGCCGAAGCTGTCGGGCAAAGCGGGGTTGATGGTGCTGTCCTATGCCTTCGCCTCCGTGGCGCAGACGGTTCACATGGTCTGGTGGCCGGATTTCATCGCGCGCGGCCTGGGGGAGGGGCCGGCACGGGGCGCCTTGTTCTGGATGCTCTACGGCGCGTCTGCCGCCTGCGGCCCCGCGTTGTACGGCCGGCTGGCGGACCGTATCGGCGCCGGGCGCGGCCTGCAGGTGGTGATGGCCATCCAGGCGATCGCGCTGGCGCTCCCGCTGCTCAGCCACGCCAATCCCATCCTCGTGCTGTCGGCCCTGTGCGCCGGCGGCACCGCCATTGGGTCCACCGCGCTCACGCTCACCCGGGCCCGCGAAATCGGTGGGGCGGATGGTCCGGGATTGTGGCGCATCAGCACGATGGCGTTCGGCCTGTCGCAGACCGCCACCGGGTTTTTCCTGGCCTGGCTGTATGGCGCCAGCGGTGGCCATGCCGCGCTGTTCGGCGTGGGCCTCGGCGCCGCGCTGCTGGCCCTTGGCCTGGCTCTGGCCACGGCCCGGCGATAGCCCGTAGCGCGCAACAAATTCGGCGTGATAATGCTTTAACCTTCGACACTTCCGGGTTGTTTCTGTTATTTCAGAAGCATGGTCTCAACCCACTTTCCGACGCGTGTGGCTTTCGTGTTGCTGGCCGGCCTCGTCTCGGCCTGCGCCGGCGGATCGCATGCGCCTACGGCGTCCACCGGCGGTGGCGTTTCGTATCCCGGTATCGCCTGTGCCCCCTTCGCGCGCGAGCTCTCCGGCATCGCGCTCTATGGCGACGCGGCGAGCTGGTGGGACCAGGCAGAGGGCCGCTACGCGAAAGCGGACCGCCCGCAGCTTGGCAGCGCCCTGGTGTTCCGGCGCGAAAGCCGTCTGCCGTCGGGCCATGTCTCCGTCGTGTCCCGCCTGCTCGGCCCGCGCCAGATCCAGGTGACGCAGGCCAACTGGGTGGCGGGTCAGCTGAACGAGGACCAGCTGGTGGTGGACGTGTCCGAACGCAACGACTGGACGGAGGTGCGCGTCTGGTGGCCGCCGATCGACCAGCTTGGCAGCCATGGCTATCCCACCTACGGCTTCATCCGACCCTTGGTGCCCGCCACGCGCGAGGAGATCGTGCGCGCCACGCCCACCGCCGCCCAACTGGCGCTGACGAGCAATGTGGGACGCCCGGCGCCGCGCGCCCGCCTGCTGGCCAGCCGCCAGTAGCCGCAATGGCGCGCGTGCATTTCATCACCCACCCCGAGGTGGTGATCGACCCGGCGGTGCCGGTGCCGGACTGGCCTTTGTCGGACATCGGCTTCGCACGCATGCGCCAGGCGATGCGGCGCCCTTGGATGTCCGGCGTGACGTCTCTGTTCTGCAGCGCCGAACGCAAGGCCACCGACGCCGCCGGCGTGATCGCGTCGGCATTCGGCTTGGTGCCAGTCATTGAGATGCAGCTCGGTGAAAACGACCGATCCGCCACCGGCTACCTGCCGCGGGTGGCATTCGAAGCGCTGGCGGATTGTTTTTTCGCCCAACCGCAGGACAGCGTGCAAGGCTGGGAACGGGCGGCGGATGCGCAGGCCAGGATCGTCGCCGCCGTCGAAGCCCTGCTGGCACAAACGTCTTGCCAGGGCGACGCCGCTATCACGGCTCTGGGCGACACCGCCATCGTGGCCCATGGCGGCGTGGGGGCGTTGCTGCTCTGCCACCTCCTGGGGGTTCCGATCAGCCGTGCGCTCGACCAACCCGGCGACGGCGGCGGTCATTTCTTCACGTTCGACCGCATCACGCGCACGGTGGCGGCACCCTGGCGGCGGATCGAGACATGAAAGCTGGTCCACCACGCTTGCGTCGCCTCGCCGGGTGCGCCATGTCTGCCGAACAAAGGCGTATTGGAGGGGCGTATGGGTAGTTTCAGCATCTGGCATTGGCTGGTCGTGCTCATGGTCGTCTTGTTGCTGTTCGGCAGCGGCAAGGTCAGCAACCTGATGGGCGACTTCGCCAAGGGCATCAAGTCGTTCAAGAAGAACATGGCGGACGAGGAACCCGACGCGTCGATGGCGGCGAGCGCCGACAAGCCGGCCACCACCATTCCGGCCCCCGGCGCCACCACCACGGCCAGCAGCACCACGGCCGCGCACCACTCCTGAGCGTTCGGTGAACGAGCAGACCCCGGCCTGGGCGATCGATGCGATCATCCGGGCCGGGCAACGCATGGATGCAAGGGGCTGGGTGCCGGCCACGGCGGGGAACATCTCCGTCCGCCTCGATGCCGCGCGCATCGCCATCACCCGCAGCGGCGGCCACAAGAGCTTCCTCGATTCCGGGTCCGTCATGCAGGTGGACCTCGCCGGCGCCGCGCTAACGCCGGACGCGAGATCCAGCGCCGAGACGCTTCTGCACTGCCAGATATATCGCTTGTTTCCTCAGGCGGCCGCCGTGCTGCACGGCCATTCCGTCGCCGCCACCGTGCTGTCCATGCACCGCCCCGGCCCGATCCGCCTCGCGCAGTACGAGGTTTTGAAGGTGTTCGAGGGCCAGACCACGCACGACACGGCGCTGGATCTTCCGGTGTTCGACAACGACCAGGACATCGCCCGCCTTGCAGCGGTTGCAGAACCGACCCTCACCGCCGGCACACCCCTGGGGTATCTGATCCGCGGCCACGGCCTCTATATATGGGGGCCCGACATGAACACCGCGCTGGCGCGGCTGGAGGGGCTGGAATTTCTGCTCGCCTGCGAGCTCGAGAAAAGGAAGCTGGAACGATGAGCCGCCTGACCGTATTTGCCGACGATGCGCCGGGGACCTCCATCGTGGAGACCGAGGACGCGGCCGCCATGGCGCGCGAGCTTGCCGCCATCAACGTGCGCTTCGAACGCTGGACCAGCCCCGTGGCGCTCTCGCCGGACGACAGCGCCGAGACGATCCTGGCCGCCTACAAACCCTATCTCGACGAGCTAATGGGCAGTATCGGCGCCGGCTCGTCCGACGTCATCAAGCTCACGCCCGACCACCCGCAGGCCGGCGCGCTGCGGGAAAAGTTTCTCGCAGAGCACACCCATACCGAAGACGAGGTGCGGTTCTTCGTGCACGGCTCCGGCAATTTCATCATGCATGTCGATGGGAAGGTCTGGGACGCCCATTGCGTGCAGGGCGATCTCATCTCCGTGCCCGCCCACACCCAGCATTGGTTCGATGCCGGTGACAAGCCGAATTTCACCGCCTTGCGCGTGTTCAGCGACACGTCCGGCTGGGTGGCGCATTTCACCGGCGATGCCATCAGCACACGGTTTCCCGCCGTGACCGAAACCGCCGCCGCCTGATGCTGCCGGCCGCCGCCGTCATCACCGACATCGAGGGCACCACCACACCGATCGCCTTCGTGCGCGACACGCTGTTTCCCTACGCCCGTGCCCGGCTCGAATCAGCGATCGCCCGGCCGGAGGCGGCCGGTATCTTGGCCGAGGTGGAGGGCATGGTGCCGGGCCAGCCCGCTTTGGTCACGCTGCGGCGCTGGATGGACGAGGACGCCAAGGTCACGCCGCTGAAGGCGCTGCAGGGCCAGATCTGGGATGCCGGCTATGCCGATGGCTCGCTGCACGGCGCGCTTTACCCCGATGTCACCGCCGCGCTGCGGCGCTGGGTAAGGGGTGGGTTGAAGCTCTACGTCTATTCGTCCGGCTCCGTCGCGGCGCAGAAGCTGCTGTTCGGCCACTCCGTCGATGGCGACATCACCGGGCTGTTCTCCGGCTTTTTCGACACCAATGTAGGCCATAAACGCGAGGCCGAGAGCTACGACCGGCTTTGCATTGGCATCAACGTGCCGCCGGCCGAGGTGTTGTTCCTGTCGGACATCGAGGCCGAGCTCGACGCCGCGTCCGCCGCGGGCCTGCGCACCTGTCAGCTCGTGCGCCCGCAGGATGGAACGATCGCGTCCGCGCGGCATCGCACTGTCCCGGATTTCCCGGGCGTGACGGCAGAATTCCATCTCTGAGCCGGTCGAACCCGCCTTCGACGTGGCATTCCAAAGCCGCCTCGTCGACCTGTTCCGCTGGCGCCGCGACGTGCGTGGCTTCAAACCGGACAGCGTCGCCCCCGAGTTGCTGGACCGTCTGCTGGATCTCGCCGACCTCGCCCCCTCCGTAGGCCTCAGCCAGCCCTGGCGGTTCGTGACTGTGGACGACGCCGTGCGCCGCGCCGCCGTGCGCGCCAGTTTCACCGCCTGCAACCAGGCGGCGCTCGAGGCGCGCGATGCCGATGCCGATGCTGATGCCGGGCTTTACGCGCGCCTCAAGCTCGCCGGTCTGGATGAGGCGCCGGTGCATCTCGCGGTGTTCGCCGAGGCCGAGCCGGCGCAGGGCAGGGGCCTCGGTCGCGCCACCATGCCCGAAACGGTGGCCTATTCCGCCGTCATGGCGGTCCACACGCTCTGGCTCGCCGCCCGCGCCGAGGGGCTGGGCCTGGGCTGGGTGTCCATCCTCGATCCGCTTGCCGTGACCGCGGCGCTCGATGTGCCGCAGAGCTGGGTTTTCATCGGCTATTTCTGTCTGGGCTGGCCCAGCCTCAACTCCCACACGCCCGAACTCGAACGGCACGGCTGGGAAAGGCGGCGATCCGCCAGCGCACGGATTCACCGGTAGATCGCGCGAGCGGCCTTGCCGCGACGCGCCATGCGCGAAACAATGCGCCTCCCCCGGAGAGCGCCCCATGACATCGCACCACGTCGCCGCCACGCCAGAGACCTGTCGCTGGGGCAGTTTCGACGCCGCCTATCCCCCGGTGGTCACCATCAAATCCGGCGAGACCGTGGTGCTGGAATGCGTCTCCGGCGGCCCGGACACGCTGCCGCCCGCTAGTTCCGGTCTGAAGATCCCGCCGGCGCTGTCCGCCATCCATGCCTCCAGCCTGCCCCGCGCGGGCGGCCACATCATCACCGGACCCGTCGCCGTCGAAGGCGCGCTGCCGGGCGATATGCTGGAAGTGCATATCGATAAGATCGAATTCGGCGCTGACTGGGGCTTCTGCGGCTTCCGCCCGCTGGCCGGCACCCTGCCGGACGATTTCACCGAGCGTTTTCTGACGCACATCACCGTGGACAAGGAACGCCGGGTCGGCACCATGCCCTACGGCCTGGAACTGCCGCTGTCGCCGTTCTTCGGCGTGATGGGCGTGGCGCCGCGGCCCGGCTTCGGCACCATTTCCACGGTGCAGCCCCGCGAACACGGCGGCAATCTCGACAACAAGGAGCTGGGCGAGGGCGCCACGCTGTTCCTGCCGGTGCATGCCCCCGGCGGCCTGTTCTCCGCCGGGGACGGGCACGGCGTGCAGGGCGACGGCGAGGTGTGCATCAACGCGCTTGAAATCTGCCTCACCGGCACCTTCACGCTCACGCTGCACAAGATGAAAGGCAGCACGCCGCTGCTGGCCTATCCGCGCGGCGAGACGCCCACCCACTACATCAGCATGGGCATGAACGAGGACCTCGACGTGGCGATGCGCCAGGCGCTTCGCCAGATGATCGCCTTTATCTGTAGCCGCTCCAACCTGTCGCGAGAGGAGGCGTATCAGTTCTGCTCTTTGGCGGTGGATTTCCGTGTGACCCAGACGGTCAATGGCGAGAAGGGTATTCATGGGATGTTGAAAAAGGGGCTGCTTTTTTAGATATGAAGTAAAATTAGTTCTTTTGTGAACAAAAGAACCAAAAAACTTCATTCATTGAGCCGTTTCGCGCGACTTCCCGGGTGCACTGGATCCCATGGACGTTCATCCGTGCGCCATATACGGCACGGTTCGGCCTGACGTGGCGCAGGGCATGCGGGTGACCCCAACATCTTGTGGTGTATGACGAGTTGTCCACAAGTTTCTGCGAATCGGGTGGTCGTCCTTATTGAGCCGTGCTCTCGGCGCCTGCTACTGTATCTGGTAGCAGGACGCCGAAAGGGACCAAGATATGGATTGGAATGACGAGGCCATCGCCCGACTTCGGGTGTTGTGGGACGAAGGCCATTCCACCGCCGAAATCGGTCGTCGCATGGCGGTGTCCAAGAACGCCGTCGTGGGCAAGGCGCATCGCCTGAACCTTCCGGCCCGTCCGTCGCCGATTCGGCGCGATGGCGCGGGTGGTCCGTCCGCCCGCAGCGCCGCTCCGAAACGCGTGACCGGTCCCACCTTGCCGCCGCTGCCCGCAGCCGAGCCGGCGCGCGAAATGGTGGCAGCGCCCGTGGCCCCGGAGCCGCCGCCGCGCCCGCCCGAACGCGCGCCGATGCTGCGCCAGGTTCCGCCGTCCCGCCTGCGCACCGCCACCTGCTGCTGGCCGATCGGCGAGCCCGGAACGAAAAGCTTTCGCTTCTGTGACTCCGATGCCACACCCAACAAGCCGTATTGCAGCGAGCACGCACAGCTGGCCTACGTGAAAGTGCGCGACCGTCGCGACGAGGCTGCCGCCTGATAACACGCTGAACAGGCGGGGTTTTTTTGGCGTTTGGCCAGGACCCCGCGATTGTTTGTTTTAATCGCCCGGCTTGATCTGGACACGCCTCTCCTGTAGCCCAATTGCTGCAATGCACGGTGCGGTGCGCCGGCGTGTTGCGGGTGAGGCGCACCGACGTGATGCCGGACACTTGGCCAGCGAATGGAACAGGCGATGCACGACTTCAAGCGGATCAGGTCCGCTGCGATTTTCACCCCCGTCATGATGCTGGCAGGCCTGTCGCCGGCTGCCGCGGACGCGCCGAAACCTTGGCAGATGGGCATGCAGGACGCAGCGAGCCCGGTGGCCGTGGCGGTGCACCAGCTCGACACGCTGGTGCTGATCATCATCACCGCCATCACCGTTTTCGTGGCGGGTCTGCTTCTGTGGGTGGCGTATCGCTACAGCGCCAAGCGCAACCCCGTCCCAAGCCGCACCAGCCATCACACCATGTTGGAGGTGGCCTGGACGCTGATCCCCGTGCTCATCCTCGTGGTGATCGCCATTCCCAGCTTCCGCCTGGTTTATTTCGAGGACCGGACGCGTGAGGCGGACATGACCATCAAGGTGGTCGGCCACCAATGGTATTGGCAGTATGATTACAGCGACGCCGCCAAGGTGGAATTCGCCAGCCGCATGATCGCCGAGGAAGACCTGAAGCCCGGCCAGAAGCGCCTGCTGGAGGTCGATAACCAACTGGTGGTGCCGGTTGGTAAGAATATCCGCGTGCTCACCACCTCGGCCGACGTGATCCATAGCTTCTTCATCCCGAGCCTGGGCGTGCAGCGCTACGCCATCCCCGGGCGTACGATCGAGACGTGGTTTCGCGTCGACCGTCCGGGCGTGTATTACGGCGAATGCAACCAGATCTGCGGCGTGAACCATTCGGCCATGCCGATCACGGTGCGCGCGATGCCCGATCCGGAATTCAAGGCCTGGCTCGAAACCGCCAAGACGACGTTCGCCGCCGCCGCCGAGCCTTCGCCGCTGCCGAATGCGGCCCCCGTCGCGGTTGCGGAAAACCTGCGCTGACCAATGTGTCGCGTGCCTGTTCGGCGCGTGAAGGAGATCCAAGATGAGTGCCGCTTCCCCCGATCATGTTCCTGGCCACGCGCATGACCATGCCCATCACGACGACCACGGCCACGCGCCGGGGTTCGTCAAACGCTGGCTGATGAGCACCAACCACAAAGACATCGGCACGCTGTATCTGATCTTCGCCATTCTCGCCGGCATCGTGGGCGGCGCGCTGTCGATCATGATGCGCATCGAGCTGGCGCACCCGGGCGTGCATTATTTCAGCGGTGGCCAGCAATGGAATGCCGTGGTCACGGCGCATGGCCTGATCATGATCTTCTTCGTGGTGATGCCCGCCATGATCGGCGGCTTCGGCAACTGGTTCGTGCCGCTGATGATCGGCGCGCCAGACATGGCGTTCCCGCGTTTGAACAACATCAGCTTCTGGCTGCTGGTGCCGGCGTTCGTGCTGATCATCATGGGCCTCACCACCGGTGACGGCGCCGGGTCGGGTTGGACGCTGTATCCGCCGCTGTCGAACAGCACCTACCAGTCCGGCCCGGCGATGGACTATTCGCTGTTCGCCCTCCACCTCGCCGGTATCTCATCACTGCTGGGCGCGATCAACTTCATCACCACCATCTTCAACATGCGCGCTCCCGGCATGACGCTGCATAAGATGCCGCTGTTCGTGTGGTCGATGTTGGTCACCGCGTTCCTGCTGTTGCTGGCGGTGCCGGTGCTGGCGGGTGCGATCACCATGCTGATCACCGACCGCAATTTCGGTACGTCGTTCTTTGACCCGGCCGGCGGCGGCGACCCGGTGCTGTTCCAGCATCTGTTCTGGTTCTTCGGTCATCCCGAGGTCTACATCATGATCCTGCCGGGCTTCGGCATGATCAGCCACATCATCTCCACCTTCTCCAAGAAGCCGGTGTTCGGTTATCTCGGCATGGCCTATGCGATGGTGGCCATCGGCGTGGTGGGCTTTGTGGTGTGGGCGCATCACATGTTCATCTCGGGCATCGAGGTCGACACGCGCGCCTACTTCATGGCGGCCACGATGATCATCGCGGTGCCAACCGGCATCAAGATCTTTTCCTGGATCGCCACGATGTGGGGCGGCTCCATCGAGATGAAGACGCCGATGCTGTGGGCCATCGGGTTCATCTTCCTGTTCACCGTCGGCGGCGTAACGGGCGTTGTGCTGTCCAACGCGGGCTTGGATCAGGTGCTGCACAACACCTATTACGTCGTGGCGCATTTCCACTACGTGCTCTCGCTCGGCGCCGTGTTCTCCATCTTTGCCGGTTTCTACTACTGGATCGGCAAGATGTCGGGCCACGAGTATCCGGAATTCTGGGGCAAGGTGCATTTTTGGGTCACGTTCGTGGGCGTGAACCTCACATTCTTCCCGATGCACTTTCTGGGTCTCGCCGGCATGCCGCGCCGCTACGTGGATTATCCGGACGCCTTTGCGGGCTGGAACCTGGTGGCCTCGATCGGCTCGTATATCGGCGGCTTCTCGGTGCTGATCTTCCTGTTCGTGCTCTACAAGACCTTCAGCAACCCAGCCAAGGTGGCCGACAACCAGTGGGGCGAGGGTGCCACGACGCTGGAATGGACCGTTGCCTCGCCGCCGCCGTTCCACGTCTTCGAAGAGCTTCCGCGGGTAAACTAAGACGTCTCAACTGATTGGATGCATTAAAATGAAGTCCATCGCTCCTGCGGTGGCCGGTGCAGACAGGGGGGACATCGTGTCCTCCCTGTCGTCGCTTTCGGCTCCCACGGACGACATCTCGACCGCGCGCGACTGGTTGATGATGCTCAAGCCGCGCGTGATGACATTGGTGGTGTATAGCGGCCTGGCCGGATTGCTGGTGGCTCCGGGCCATATTCATCCGGTGCTGGCCGTTGCCGCCATCCTGTGCATCGCCGTGGGCGCGGGTGCCGCCGGCGCCATCAACATGTGGTACGACCGTGATATCGACGCGGTGATGCGGCGCACGCAAAAGCGCCCGATCCCGGCCGGCCGCATCGCGCCGGATGAGGCGCTGGCCTATGGCGTGTTCCTGGCGGTGGGCTCTGTGATGGTGATGGGCCTGGCCACCAACTGGTTCGCAGCCGCTTTGCTCGCCGGCTCCATCGCGTTCTACGTGGTCGTCTATACGATGTGGCTGAAGCGGCGCACGGCGCAGAACATCGTCATCGGCGGCGCTGCGGGTGCGTTTCCGCCACTGATCGGCTGGGCCGCCGTCACCGGTGGGCTCGACGTGATGCCCTGGCTGCTGTTCGGCATCATCTTCCTCTGGACCCCGCCGCATTTCTGGGCGCTGTCGCTGTTTGCCCACGCCGATTATGAAAAGGCCGGCGTGCCCATGCTGCCGGTGGTGGCCGGTGCGAAGGAAACGCGGCGCCAGGTGGTGATCTATACGCTCGCCATGGTGCCGGCGACCCTGCTGCCTTACGTGCTCGGCCTGAGCGGTGTCGTCTATGCGGTCTCCGCCGGCGTGCTTGGCCTTGGCTTCTTCTGGCATGCCTGGCGCCTTTACACCGACAGGCAGGACGAAGCAGGCGTCAGCCTCACCAAGGACGCGCCCGCCAAGGCCACGTTCAAATACTCGATCTATTACCTCTTCGCCCTGTTCGGCGCCGTGGTGGTCGATTGGGTGGTGATGTGATGGCCGACCTTTCGCACCTCACCCGTGCCGAATCGGCGCTGCTGGCGAAAAAGCGCCGTGGCCGCAACATTGCCATGCTGGTGGCGCTGGTGGCGATCGCGGTGCTGTTCTACGCCATCGCGATCGTGAAGCTGTCCGGCAAGATGGGTCTTCCGCAATGAGTGGGCGCCAGTGAACAGCCCGCGCAATGCGAGGCTTGGCATAGCCCTGGTTGCGATCATTGGCGGCATGGCCGGCATGGCATACGCCTCGGTGCCGCTCTACCGGCTGTTCTGCGCCGCCACCGGCTATGGCGGCACGCCGAACATCACGGCGCAAGCCTCGCCCGGCGCCATCGCCAGGATGATCACGGTGCGCTTCAACGCCGACACAAACCCCAACCTGCCCTGGATGTTCAAGCCGGCGCAAACCAGCGTTACGCTGCCGCTGGGCGAGGATCGCGTGGCCTATTACGAAGCCCGCAACAAATCGGAAAAGGCCATCACCGGCGTGGCCGTCTACAACGTGACGCCGGAGAAGGTGGGCAAGTATTTCCACAAGACCGCTTGTTTCTGCTTCGACGAACAGACCCTCGCCTCCGGCCAGGACATGGATTTTCCGCTGAGCTTCTGGGTGGACCCCGCCATTGCCAGCGATCCCAACACGGCCGACGTGAAGACCATCACGCTCAGCTACACTTTCTTTCGCGCCGCCGACGACGCCGCGCGCACCGCCCAGGCGGCCCAGACCGCGCCACATGTGGGCAGCCTGACGCGTTGAGATCACGCCGTTTGCCTTCCCGTGCTGCAATGCAGCTTGAAGCATCAGCATTTTTGGCGATTATGCCGCAACGCCTGCAAGCCTTGGCCCCGGCCTGACCACGAGGATATCATGAGCATCGATTCACACGGCGCCGTTCCGCATGGTGCCATCAGCTCCGGGCTGAAGCAGCCGTATCACCTGGTCGACCCTTCGATCTGGCCGCTTACCGGCGCGCTCTCGGCCGGCGTCACGATGGTGGGGATCGTGCAGGCGGCGCATTTCGGCACGTATATCATCCTGTATCTCGGCCTTGCCGGCGTGCTGTCCACCATGTTCCTGTGGTGGCGCGACGTGCTGGCCGAAAGCCGCACCCCCGGCGTGCACACCGCCATCGTGCGGCTGGGCCTGCGCTACGGCATGACGCTGTTCATCGCCAGCGAAGTGATGTTCTTCGTGGGCTTCTTCTGGGCCTATTTCCACTTCGCGCTGTATCCGGAGCACGTGCTGGGCGTGGCCAAGCCCAGCTGGCCGCCCCCGGGGATCACCACGTTCAACCCGTTCGGCCTGCCGTTCCTCAACACGATGATGCTGCTGCTGTCCGGCTGCACCGTCACCTGGGCGCATCACGCCCTGATCGCCGGTGACCGCAAGAACCTCATCCGTGGCCTGGCGCTCACCGTCGCGCTGGGGCTGCTGTTCACCACCTGTCAGGCGATCGAGTATTCGGAGGCGCCGTTCGCCTTCGCAGGCGGCGGCGTGTATCCGTCCATCTTCTTCCTCGCCACCGGGTTTCACGGCTTTCACGTCATCGTCGGCACCATTTTCCTCGCCGTGTGTCTCGCACGCGCCAGCGCCGGCCAGATGACACCGGAGCGGCATTTCGGTTTCGAGGCGGCGGCCTGGTATTGGCATTTCGTCGACGTGGTGTGGTTGTTCCTGTTCATCGCCGTGTATGTGGCAGGCCAGGGCGGCACAACCGCGGGATGATCCGTAGGCTTTTGCTGCCGGCCGTCAGCACCCTCGTGATGCTGGCGGTCCTTCTTGGCCTGGGCTTTTGGCAGCTTCAACGCCGTGCCTGGAAGGCGGACCTGCTGGCCAGGATCGACTCCGCCGAACGTCTTCCCGCCGTGCCGATGCCCGCTGCGCCGGATCCGTTCGCCAAGGTCAGCGTGCGCGGAACGCTGCGCGTTGATTTGCAGGCGCTGTATGGCGCCGAGGTGCGGGTGGACACGCTGGGCGCCCACCTGATCATGCCGCTCGAACGCCAGGGCGCCGTTCCCGTGCTGGTGGACCTCGGCTGGGTGCCGATGCAGCGCCGTGATGCCCTTGTGTTGCCCATCGGCGCCATCGAGGGTTTCGTGCGCCCGGCCGAGCATGCCGGCACGTTTTCCGCCACCGACAATCCCGAGAAGCGTCTGTTCTACACGCTCGATCCCGGCCCGATCGCCGCCGCCTTCGGCCTGCCCCGGGTTGCCCCGTTCGTGCTTGTCGCCTTGGGCGCGGCGCCGCCGGGGGTGTTTCCAGATCCGGTTCGAACTCTGCCGCGCCCGCCCGACAACCACCTGCAATACGCGCTCACCTGGTTCGGCTTCGCGGTCACCCTGCTGATCATTTTCGGCCTCTACGCCAAAAGGGCGCTTGCCCGTCCGGCCCCGACTCGCAAGGACACACCATGACGGCCTATGCCCGCCTGACCGCCCGCGCGGCCCGCATCGCCACCCTTGGGGAGGCGTCGGCCATGCTCGGGTGGGATGCCAGCGCCATGATGCCCACCGGTGGCGCCGAGGCGCGGGGCGACCAGTTCGCCGTCATTGCGGGCCTGTCGCACGGCCTCGCCACCGCCCCTGAAGTCGCCGCCGACCTGGCCGAGGCGGAGGCGTCGCCGCCTGGGGATACCTGGGAGGCGACCAATCTGCGGCTTTTGCGCCATAGCCACACCCGCGCCACGGCGCTGCCGCCCGACCTGGTGGAGGCCATGGCCCGCGCTGCCTCGGCGTGCGAGACGGTGTGGCGGGTGGCCCGGGCGCAGGGCGATTTCGCGATGGTGGCGCCCAAGCTCACCGCCTTGATGGCTTTGGTGCGCGAGCAGGCGCAGGCGCTGGCCCCGGCCCTGGGTCTGTCGCCGTACGATGCTCTGATGGATGGCTACCAGCGCGGCGTGCTCGCCGCCGACGTGGCGCCGGTGTTTGCCGATTATGAGGCCTTTCTGGCAGACGCCTTGCCCCGCGCCGAGGCGATCCAGGCGGCGCGTGGCCCCGCCATCCCGCTCGAAGGCGTTTTCCCCGAGCATCTGCAGGAGGCGCTGTGCCGCAGCTTGTCGCTGGGCGCGGGGCTGGAGGCGGAGCATTCCAGGCTCGATCGCTCCACCCATCCGTTCTGCGGCGGCACGCCCACCGATGTGCGCATCACCACGCGCTATCGCACCGACGATTTCGCCCAGGCGCTGATGGGCGTGATGCACGAGACCGGCCACGCGTTGTACGAGCGCGGCCTGCCCTCCGGCCACGCCCGCCAGCCGGTGGGGGAGGCGGCTGGCATGGCCGCGCATGAAAGCCAGTCGCTCATCATCGAGATGCAGGCCTCGCGGTCGGACGCCTTTCTGTCGTGGCTCGGCCCCAGGCTGCACGAGACCTTCGGCGGCAGTGCGTCGCCTTACGCGCCCGCCAATCTTGGCCGTCTGCTCCGCCGCGTCGACCGTGGTTTCATCCGGGTCGAAGCCGATGAAATGACCTACCCCGCTCATGTCATCGTAAGGTTTCGCCTGGAGCAGGCGTTGATCGCCGGCGACCTTGCGGTGGCCGACCTGCCCGGCGCCTGGGCGGAGGGGATGCAGAGCCTGCTGGGCATCACGCCGCCGGATGACCGGCTGGGCGTGCTGCAGGACATTCATTGGTATGACGGGCTTGTCGGCTATTTCCCCAGCTACTCCTTGGGCGCGATGGCTGCCGCGCAGCTGATGGCTGCCGCAAGGCGTGATGTGCCTGGCCTGGACGTCGCCTTGTCGGAAGGTGATTTCGCGCCGTTGCTGGGCTGGCTCCGCCGCAAGGTCCATGGCCAGGGCAGTCTTCACGGCTTCAACGATCTGCTTGTTCACGCCACCGGCAAAAAGCTGGACCCAAACGATTTCCAAACCCACCTGACCGAGCGCTACCTAAAACCGTAAGCAGCCCAAATCATTGAAATGAATAAAGTTTTTTGGTTCTTTTGTTCACAAAAGAACATCTATTTGCTTGGCTCCTCTCTCCAAGCCGAACGCTCCAAAGCCAAAATCACCTTGCCCACATCCCGCGGCTGCTTGACCTGCAGAACCGTCAGATGCGCCGCGTTCGCCTCGGCCAGCCGCGCCACGGTTGCGGTGCGGTTCTTCTGCCATGTTCGCCACGCCCACCAGATCGGATGGTCGGCGCCGAGCCACAGACGGAAGCTCTCGCGGTTGCCGTTCCACAGCTCGGCCCGTTGGAAGCCGCGGACGATCGACCGGCGAATGACGCGGCTCATCACCACGTGCCGGGGATAATCCAGCCACACGAGGTGCGTGGCTCTGGCCCACAGGATATGCCGTGCCTTGGTGTAGTTGCCCGCCGCCACCCACGCGTCTCCTTGCGTGGCGGCGTCGACATCGGCGAGGAACTGCGCAGGGTTCGTCACCGACAGCGCCTCCCAATCGGGCCGCCAGTTCAGTGCGTCCAGCTCGATCATCTCGATGTCGAAATGCGTGGCAATCTTTTGGGATAGCGCGCTTTTCCCCGCCCCAGACGTGCCGATCACGACCACCCGCATGCATGCCCCCTGGATTTCGGCCATTGATCAAGGGCCCGCGCTGACGCATCTATCGCGCTTATCCCCAAGAGAACAGGGCCGTCGATGCGCTACATCTCCACTCGCGGCCAGGCTCCGGTGCGCGATTTCGCGGGCGTTCTTCTGGCCGGTCTCGCCGAGGATGGCGGGCTTTATGTGCCGGAGAGCTTTCCCACGCTGACGCCGCACGATCTTCGGGCGTTGAGGGGCGTGGCGTATCCGGAGCTTGCGGCGCGCGTCATCCATCCGTTCGTGGGCGACTGCATCGGGTATGAGGCGCTGCTGCGGCTGACGCGCGAATCCTATGCCCATTTCAACAGCCCCGCCGTGGTGCCGCTGGTTCAGCTCGGCACCGATATCTGGGCGCAGGAACTGTTCCACGGCCCCACGCTCGCCTTCAAGGACATGGCGATGCAGCTGCTCGGCCGCCTGTTCGACCATGTGCTGACCAAGCGCGACGAGCGCGTGACGATCGTGGGCGCCACCTCCGGCGATACCGGCTCGGCGGCGATCGAGGCGATGGCGGGGCGAGCGCGCGTGGATATCGTGATCCTGCATCCGGAGGGGCGCACGTCTGAGGTGCAGCGCCGCCAGATGACCACGGTGCACGCGCCCAATCTGCGCAATCTCGCGGTGGACGGCACGTTCGACGATTGCCAGGACCTGGTGAAGGCCATGTTCCAGGACCTGCCGTTTCGCCGGGAGATGCGGCTGTCGGCGGTGAACTCCATCAACTGGGCGCGCATCCTCGGCCAGATCCCGTATTACGTGGCGGCCGCCGTGGCGCTCGGCGCGCCGGACCGGGACATCGAATTCGCCGTGCCCACCGGCAATTTCGGTAACGTGCAGGCGGCCTACGCGGCCCGGCGCATGGGGGTGCCCATCCCGCGCCTGATCGTGGCCAGCAACCGCAACGACATCCTGGCCCGGTTCCTCGCGTCCAACGACATGAGCGTGCGCGCCGTGGAGCCCAGCCTGTCGCCCAGCATGGACATTCAGGTGAGCTCGAACTTCGAGCGCCTGCTGTTCGAGATCCAGGGCCGCGACCCCGGCCTCACGGCGGCCACGATGGCGGAATTCCGCGCCACCGGCCAAATGCGTGTGGCCGATGCCGCGTGGCGCGAGGCCGGCGCGGTGTTCACCGGCTTTCGCCTCGGCGACGACGAGACGTTGGACGCCATTCGCGCGCTTTACGCCTCCGCCGGCTACCTCGCGGACCCGCACAGCATCATCGGGATCGAGGCCGCGCGCGCCTTGGTCCGCCCCGGCGTGCCGATGGTCGCCATGGCCACCGCGCATCCGGCAAAATTCCCGGATGCGATCGAGGCGGCAATCGGCAGCAGGCCCCCTCTCCCCGTGCACCTTGCCGACCTATATGAACGCACTGAGCTGTTCACCCGCGTGCCCGCCAGCCTCGCCGCCATCGAGGACCAGGTGCGCGCCACCGTTTTGAGGAATGCCGCATGAGCCAATCCGACCTGATCCGCGTCACCCGTCTCGACAACGGCCTCACCGTCGTCAGCGAGCGGATGGACCGGGTGGAGACCGTCTCGCTCGGCGCCTATGTCGCCACCGGCACCCGCCATGAGGACGCAGCCGAGAACGGAGCCTCGCATTTTCTCGAACACATGGCGTTCAAAGGCACCGAAAGCCGGTCGGCTGCGGCGATCGCCGAGGAGATCGAGAATGTCGGCGGCCATATCAACGCCTACACCGCGCGCGAGCAGACCGCGTATTACGTGAAGGTGCTGAAGGAGGACATGGCGCTGGGCACCGACATCATCGGTGACATCCTGACGCATTCCACCTTCGACCCCGACGAGATGGAGCGGGAGCGCGGCGTAATTTTGCAGGAGATCGGCCAGGCGAACGACACGCCGGACGACATCATCTTCGATCATTTCCAGTCCACCGCGTTCCCGAACCAGCCGATGGGCCGCCCCGTGCTGGGCACCGAGGGCCTGATCCGCGGCATGCGTCGCGACACGCTGATGAACTACATGAAGCGCCACTACGCGGCCTCCAACACCGTGGTGGCCGCCGCGGGCAACCTCGACCACGACCGGTTCCTCGACCTCGTGCAGCGCCATTTCGCCGATCTGCCGACCGAACCGGCGCCGTCCACCGAGCCCGGGCTCTATGCCGGCGGTGAGTTCCGCGAGGCGCGCGATCTCGACCAGGTGCACGTGGTGCTGGGCTTTCCCGCCGTGGGCTATGGGCATCCCGAATATTACCCGTCGATGCTGCTGGCCACGCTGCTGGGCGGCGGCATGTCGTCGCGGCTGTTCCAGGAGATCCGCGAGAAGCGCGGGCTGGTCTATTCCATCTACGCCTTCGCCTCGCCCTACAGCGATGGCGGCCTGTTCGGCATCTATGCCGGCACCGGCGAGAGCGAGGCGGCCGAGCTGGTGCCCGTCACGCTCGACGAGCTTCACAAGGTGCAGCACAGCGTGACGGAGGCGGAACTCGCCCGCGCGCGCGCCCAGGTGAAGGCAGGCCTTTTGATGTCGCTGGAAAGCACCGGCAGCCGCTGCGAACAGCTGGCGCGGCAGATCCAGGTCTTCGGCCGCATCATGCCGGTGGCCGAGACGGTGGCCCGGATCGATGGGGTGACGGTGGCCAGCATCGAGGCGGCGGCGGCGCGCATCTTCCGCAGCCAGCCCACGCTGGCCGCCCTGGGGCCGGCGGGGCAGGTGCCCAATCTGTCCGCCATCTCCTCGTTGCTGGCCGCCTGATCCGATGAGCCATATGGACCTGCTGGGCGATCTGATCGCCCGCGCCCGAAAGGCAGGCGCCGATGCCGCCGATGCGGTGCTGGTGGCCGGCAGCTCGCTGTCCGTCTCGCGCCGCGATGGGCAGACCGAGCAGCTGGAACGCGCCGAGGGCCAGGATCTCGGCCTGCGGGTCTTCGTGGGCCAGCAGGCGGCGATCGTGTCGGCCACCAGCATCGACCCGAACGGCTTCGACCGGTTGGCCGAACGCGCGGTGGCCATGGCGCGCGTGGTGCCGGCCGACCCGTATGGCGGGCTGGCCGAGGCGATGAGCCCGCCAGAGATGGGCGACCTGGAACTCGATGACGGCCACGAGCCGGATGCCACCACCTTGCTGGGCCGCGCCGAGATGGCCGAGCAGGCGGCGCGCTCGGTGTCCGGCATCACGAACACCGAGGGCGCCGAGGCGGGGTTCTCGCGCACCGAAATCGTGCTGGTCACGTCGGCGGGGTTCGCTGGGCGCGTGCTGCGCAGCGGGCATTCCATCTCCGCCACGGCGCTGGCCGGCAGTGGCACGGACATGCAGCGCGACTACGATTATTCGTCGAAAGTATATTTCTCCGATCTGGACGACCCCGAGACGATCGGCCTGTCCGCCGCCCATCGGGCGCTGGCGCGTTTGGGCCCGGTGCGGCCGAAAACGGCGGTGGTGCCGGTGGTGTTCGACCCACGCGTGTCCACCAGCCTGCTCGGCCATTTCCTCGGCGCCATCAACGGCGGCGCGGTGGCGCGCGGCACCTCGCTGCTGAAGGACCGCATGGGCCAGGCGGTGTTCGGCGCCGGCATCACCATCATCGACGACCCGCGCCGGGTGCGCGGCTCCCGCTCCCGCCTGTTCGACGGTGAGGGCGTGGCCACCCGCACCCGCACGCTGATCGAGGGCGGCGTGCTGCAAACCTGGCTGCTCGACAGCCGGTCCGCCCGCCAGCTGGGCCTCGTCTCCACCGGCAACGCCGCGCGTGGCACCGGCGGCCCGCCGTCGCCGTCTTCCACCAACGTGTATATGCAGGCGGGAACGCTCACGCCTGCGCAGCTGATGGCCGATATCAGGGAGGGGCTTTATGTCACCGAGCTGCTCGGCGGCGGCATGAACGGCATCACCGGCGATTACAGCCGGGGCGCGGCCGGCTTCATGATCCGCGACGGCGTGATCGCCGAGCCGGTGGCCGAAATCACCATCGCGGGCAATGGCCTCGAGATGTTCGCCAATCTGGTGCCCGCCAACGACCTGGTGTTCCGCCGCGGCACCGATGCGCCGACCATCCGGGTGGACGGGCTGACGATGGCCGGCGGATAAACGCGCGGCCCCCTGATATTTCTGGCTCCGGTTGACTATATACGCGTAGACACAATCGGACGCCAGTCAAGGGACCAACCATGCGCCGCACAAGTCGCCTCATTGCCGCTTTCGCCGTGCTGGGTCTGGCGTTGACGCCGTCACTGGCCGACGCCCGCGCTGGCAGCGGTGCGTCGACCGGCAGCCGTGGCGGCCTTACTTACTCCGCCCCGCCCAGCACGACCACGGCGCCTTCGGCCGCACAGCCGATGCAGCGCACCATCACGCCGCAGACAGCGCCCGCGCCGTCGCAGAGCCCCGGCTTCGGCGCGCAGCCGCAGCCGCAGATGTCGCCGCGCGGCGGTTTCATGAGCGGCATCGCGGGCGGCCTGATCGGCGCCGGCATCGGCAGCATGCTGTTCGGCGGCGGCGGTGGCTTCTTCCACGGCGGCGGCGGGTTCGGGGGCTTCCTGGGCTTCATCATCCAGATGGCGCTGATCTTCTTCATCGGCCGCTTCCTGATCCGCCTGTTCCTCAACCGTCGTCCGGCGATGGCCGGTGGCCCCGCGATGTTCAATCCCGGCGGCCAGCCCGCGCAGCGGCCGATGGGCAACATGGGCGGCGGTGGCCCGGTGGCGCCGCGCGTGGAAATCACGCCCACGGATTTTCAGAATTTCGAAAAGCTGCTGCAGGCCGTGCAGGCCGCGTGGACGCAGCATGATCTCAGCACGCTGCGCATGGTCGCCACGCCTGAGATGGTGTCGTATTTCGGTGAGCAGCTGGCCGAGCAGACCAGCCGCAACGAGCGAAATTCGGTCACCGACGTGAAGCTGGAACAGGGCGACCTGTCCGAGGCCTGGGCCGAGGATGGCCGCGAATACGCAACCGTCGCCATGCGCTTTTCGATGATCGATGTCACCCGCGACGGCACCGGCCGGGTCACGGCGGGCAGCCCGGACCAGCGCGGCATGGCCACCGAGATCTGGACCTTCCTGCGCGCGCTCGGCGGCCGCTGGGTGCTCTCGGCCATCCAGCAGGTTCGCTGAACGCACAGAGATAGCCGCTCCTTTCGGGGAGCGGCGGCGCCTGATACGGTTCTGCTTGTTGCTGCAGGAAATCGGGCATGTCGGTTCTCACCCATCTGGATAACGCCACAGCCCGCCTTGCGCAGGCCTATGCCGGGCCAGGGGGCGCGGTGGCCGTGCTGAAAGATGGCGAGACGCTCACGCGGCACGCCTGGGGCTTTGCCGATGTGGACCGTCGTTTGCCGTTCACGCCGCAGACGCTGTTTCGCATCTGCTCCATCACCAAGCAGTTCACCTGCGGCCTCATGCTGGATCAGACCCCGGATCCTCTGGTTTTGAACGACGCCATTCGCGCCCGCATGCCGCTTCTGCAAGGCGTGGCCCCCACCGCGTTGCACATGGCGCACAACCAATCCGGCCTGCGCGACTATTGGGCCACCGCCATGCTGTGCGGCTCGCCGGTGGAGGCTTCGTTCGACGAGGCCCAGGCCCGGCATCTGATCGCGCTGACCTCCAGCCTGCACTTCACGCCCGGCACGCAGTATTCCTACTGCAACCAGAATTTTCGCCTGCTCGGCGACGTGGTGGCAGAGCGCGCGGGCGAAGACTTCGCGACGTTGCTGCGCACAAGGATCTTCGATCGCGCCGGCATGCCGTCGGCACGCTTGTGCGCGGACACCTCGGTGATGCCAGACGGCACGGTGGGTTATGAGGGCACGCTGGAGACCGGCTTCCGCCCGGCGGTGAACCGGGTGCACTGGACCGGGGATGCCGGGATCGGCGCCAGCCTGGACGACATGATCGCCTGGGAACGGCATATCGACGCCACGCGCGACGACGCCTCCAGCCTCTATCAGCGGCAATCCGCGCCCAATCGTTTCGCCGATGGGGCCGTGGCGCGCTACGCCTTCGGCCTGGGGCATGTGGAAATGCTCGGCATCAAGGGCACCGGCCATGGCGGCGGCCTTCGGGGCTGGCGCAGCATCCGGTTTTACCTGCCGTCCGAGCGCATCTCGGTCGTCGTGCTGTTCAACCACATGGCGGACCCTCGCCGCGCGGCGCTGGACCTGCTGGCGCAGTTGGTGCCCACGCCCACCAAATCCGGCGCCGGCGGTTCGGCCACACCGTGGGAGGGGCGGTATCAGGAACCCGGGACGGGGCTCGTGGTGCGGCTGGAGCCGACGCGGGAGCAGTCGGTCAATCTCCATTTCGCCGGTCTCACGCCCGAGACGCTCGGCCTCGGGCGAGATGACGAGGCGCGCGGCGGCAACGTGCTGTTGCGCCGCACCGATGCGGGCATCCGGATGGAGCGGACCGGCGACAATCTGTCAGGCGTCCTCATCCCCGTCACCGGCGAGGCGGCGCTGGATGTCGGCGGCGTGTTTCAGTCGGACGAATACGCGGCGGACTTCACGTGCGTGTCCGATGGCGGCGGCGTGTATGGGGCGTTTTCCGGGTATCTCGGCACAGGGCTGATGCAGCCGATGATCCCCGTGGGCACCGATCTGTGGCGCCTGCCGATGCCCCGCGCGCTCGATCATTCGCCGCCCGGCGACTGGACGGTGCGGTTCGTGCGAGAGGATGCGGGCGTGGTGGCCGCCGAAATCGGCTGCTGGCTGGCGCGGCGTGTGATGTTCCGGCGGAGCGAGTGCTAGGGCAATATCGCTTTAAGTTGAATCGCGCAGCGATCAACAAAGCGATGAAATTGCTCGAAAGATAAACCTAGAGCGGGTCTGCTTCAGCCGATCCGGCTATAGAGCCAGATGATTTCGAGTAGACAAAATCATCAGGCTGTAGGCTTCCGGATCGCGCCGCCCTGCGCCATACCGCGGGATAAAAACGGGGATGAAGCCGATGTGGGAACCGCAGTCACGCTATCCCGACGCCAACATGGTGTCGTTGGACAAAAGCTTCGACCGTTACCGTGTGCTCGGCGGCATCGACAGGCTCGCCACCGGCTGCCGCTGGTCTGAAGGCCCCGTCTGGTTCGGCTGCGGCCGTTATCTGCTCTGGAGCGACATCCCGAACGACCGCATGATGAAATGGGAGGAGGAGACCGGCGCGGTCTCGGTCTTCCGGAAATCCTCCAACAACGCCAACGGCAACACCCGCGACCGCCAGGGCCGCCTCGTCACCTGCGAACACGGCACACGCCGCGTTACCCGCACGGAGCCCGACGGCAGCATCACCATCCTGGCCGACAGCTATAACGGCAAGCGGCTGAACTCGCCCAACGACGTGGTGGTGGCGCGCGACGGCGCCGTCTGGTTCACCGACCCGCCCTTCGGCATCCTCGGCTACTACGAAGGCGAAAAGGCCGAGCCCGAGCTGCCGCAATGCGTCTATCGCCTCGACCCAAACGGAACGCTATCCGTGATGGCAGACGACATCCCCGGCCCCAACGGCCTCGCGTTCTCGCCGGATGAAAGCCTGCTCTACATCGTCGCCTCCCGCGCCAGCCCCCGCGAAATCCTGGTCTACGACGTGATCGACGGGCACAGGATCGCAAACGGCCGGCCCTTCATCAATGCCGGCCCGGGCGGCACGCCAGACGGGTTTCGCGTCGATATCGAGGGCAATCTCTGGTGCGGCTGGGGCATGGGCACGCCCGAGCTCGACGGCGTGCGCGTGTTCAACCCAAGCGGCACGCCCATCGGCCATATCCACCTGCCCGAACGCTGCGCCAACGTGGCGTTCGGCGGGCGGCATCGCAACCGGCTGTTCATGGCCGCCAGCCGGTCGCTGTATGCGCTCTACGTCAACACGCAAGGCGTCGCGGGCGGCTAGCTAGATCATGATGCGTTTGGACTGCTTCGCCCAAACGCATGAACATGATCGCCAAAACAAGCCGCCCGCATTGCGTCTTACTGGTGCATCATCGGCTTCGGCTTGCCGCCCATCATCCCCTCGGGTCCGTGGCCTTCACCATGGGGGCCACGATGATGCGGCATGTCGATCTTGGTCAGCTTGTCCGCCGATGGCCCGATCTCCATCACGCCGACCGACTTGCCGAGCGGACCGCTGAACCCCACGCCGCGCGCCGCGATCGTGTTGCCGACGGCCAGCAGCGTCGCCTGCTTGGCCGCTTCCGGCGGCGGCATGCGCAGAACGGTGCCGTCTTCCAGCAGAACGCCGCCGACATCGCCGCGCGGCGTGTGCAGCAGCGCCTTGATCTTGCCGCTCACATCCATCTTGGCCATGTCCTCCATGCGCCCGCCGGTCTGCGCGCCGCCGATCACCGCGCCGCTGGCCACGTTCGTCACCGTCACGGCGCTGACCATGGCGATGCTGCGCGCCTTCAGGCCCCGGATGCTCACCACGTCGCCCGGCTTCACGCTGAACACCAGCGCGTTGCTGAGATGCGGGGGCACCTGCACCTCGGTACCGTCATCGAGGATCAGGCCGTCCACGTCGCCGCGCGGCGACAGCGTGAACTGCGTCACCTTGCCTTTGAATTCCGGCAGCTGCGCCGGATCGAAATTGCCGCTCGCCAGACCCGAGGGCGGACGTATCTGGGCCGCCGCGATACCGGCGGCGCCGGCCAGCAGCGGGGCGGCCAGCACCATTGCGGCGATCAAGGGTTTTGAAAAACGAACCATGTGGTGTTCCTTCGTGAACCGGGCGCTTTGCAATCCGCGTCCCGTGATACAGAACACTGCATCCCGCGTGCCACAGCATAACACACTGTAATATATAGGATTATCAAAAAATTCCCGCTGGGGAAGCGTCCGGCTTCCCGACGCCTGCGTCCGGTTTGCGGACACCTCTCACCCCTCGATCCCGTAGCGCCGCAGTTTTTCATGCAGAAGCTGCCGGTGGATTCCCAGCCGCCGTGCCGCCTCGCTGCGATTGCCGCCGGCAGCTTCCAGCGCGCCGCGGATCATCGCCTGCTCCAGCCGCGCCACCGCCCCCGGCATGTCCGAGGCCTCCACCGCGTTATTCGAGCCATCCGACCGCACCCCACTCGACCGCACCAGAAAATCCAGATCCTCGGCCGCGATCACCTCGCGCCGGCCCAGCACCGCGGCCCGCTCCATCGCATTGCGCAACTCCCGCACATTGCCCTTCCAGTCATGCGCCAACAGCCGCACCGCCGCCTCCGCCGACAGCCGGTGCGCCTGTTGGCCGAACAGCCGCAGAAAATGCTCCGCCAGCTCCACGATATCGGCCAGCCGCTCGCGCAACGGCGGCAACGCCACCGGCACCACGCCCAGCCGGTAGAACAGATCCTCCCGGAACGCTCCCTCGCGCACCGCCACCGCGAGGTCGCGATGCGTGGCCGAAATGATCCGCACATCCACCGAAACCGGCTTCCCGCCCAGCGGCGTCACCACCCGCTCCTGCAGCACGCGCAGCAGCTTGGCCTGCAACGGCTGCGCCATGTCGCCGATCTCGTCGAGGAACAGCGTGCCCTTGTCGGCGGCGCGAAACGACCCCAGCGTGTCCGCCACCGCCCCGGTGAACGCGCCCTTGGTGTGGCCGAACAACTGGCTTTCCAGCAGCTCGGCCGGAATGGCGGCACAGTTCAGCGCCACGAACGGCCGCGCCGCCCGCCGCCCATGGCGATGAATGGCGCGCGCCACCACCTCCTTGCCGGTGCCGGTCTCCCCCGTGATCAGCACGCTGGCATCGCTGTCCGCCAGCATCCCGATGGCCTTCTGCACCGAGCGCATGGCAGCGGACCCGCCCACCAGCGTGTCGTCCTCCAACGCCGCCACGCCGTGCGACACCAGGCCCGAAACCGACGGCAGCATCCGCGCCACCAGCGCCGCCAGATCCGCCCGCCCGATCGGCTTGGCCAGATGATCGACCGCCCCCAGCCGCATCGCCTCGATGGTGTTGGACGCCGTCGGCACCGCTGTCAGCACCGCCACCGGCGGTGGATCGGGCCGCGCGCGGATACGCTTCAGCACCTCCATGCCATCCAGCCCCGGCATCCGCAGATCCAGCAGCACGGCGTCGGCGCGATGGCTCTCCAGCCAGTCCAGCGCCATCCGCCCCTCCTCCGCCGAAGCGGTGGCATAGCCGAGATCCGCCAACGCCTCCGCCAGGCTGTCGCGCAAGGCCGCATCGTCATCGACGATCAACACCGTTTTCATGGCGCATCCTGGGGCAGTTCGATCACGAACCGCGCCCCCCGCGCGGCGTCCGCCAGAAAGATCCGCCCGCCATGCGCCTGCACCATCTCGCGTGCGATCGCCAGCCCCAGCCCCGTCCCATCCGCCCGGCTGGTCACGAACGGTTCGAACAGCGTGTCCCGCAGCGCCGCCGCCACCCCCGGCCCGTCATCCCCCACCTCGAACCGCAGAACGCCCCCCGACACCAAGGCCGACAACGTGATGTCCGACCCCGCGGGCGCATGCCGCACGGCGTTCTGGATCAGGTTGTCGATCGCCCGCCGCATCATCCCGGCATCGAACACCCCCACCCCGCCGGGCGCCGACACCACCAGCGCCGACACCACCAGCGCCGCCTGAGGCCAGTCCGCCCGAAACCCCTCCAAAAACGCCGAAAGCACCGTGCCCACCGGTTCCGGCACCCGCCGCTGCGTCATGATCAGCAACTCGCCGGACAGCCGGTCCAGCCGGTCCACCTGCGTCAATATCGTCTCCAACGCCGTCCGCCCCCGCATGGCGGCCCGGTCCGGCTGCGCCTCTGCATCCAGCGCCAACGCGCTTTCCGCCCGCAGCCGCATCGCCGCGATCGGATTGCGGATCTCATGCGCCACCCCCGCCGCCACCCGGCCCAAAGCCGCCATCCGCTCGGCCGAGGCTGCCCGCGCGGCGGACTGCGCGGCCTCCTCCTGCGCCGCCAGCAAGCGCGCCCGCGCGCTGTTCAAGGCCGCTGCAACCCGGTCCAGCTCCACCTCCCCGGTGGGCGCGATCGGCGGAAGGCCGTCGCCGTCATGCTGCGCCAGCGCCGCCTCCATCCGCCGCACCTGCCGCGCCCACGACCTCACCAGCCACGCCAGCCCGCCGGACAGGCCCAGCATCAGCGCCAGCAGCACCCCCATCCCGATCAGCAGCTCCCGATACCCCGGCGCCGCCTCCACCTCCACCGCCACCCAGCCCGCCAGATCCGCCACCGGCCCGGGCAGCCGGCACGCCAGCACGATATCGGTGCGCGTGCCGGATGCCGTGAGGCTGGTGCTCGTCCCATCGCCCGCCTGCAACGCCGCGAGCGCGGTTGTGCTCGGCAGCGTCGCGGGCACGATGTCGGCGGGGCTGCGCAAAATCCCCCCGGTCAAAGACGGGCTCTGCGTCAGCGCCAACGCCGCCGCCTGGTCGAGGTCGCGCTGAAACAGCGCATCGTCCGCCGCGGGCTGCGGCCCAGACCACCCCGCCAGATAATACGCGGCGCGATCCGCGATCCGGTCGCACGCCCGGTCCAGCTCCCCCTGCGCCCGCTGCACCAGCGACGTGTTGGACAGCTGATACAGCTGCAACAGCAGCACCCCCATCGCCACGGACGCCGCCAGCGACAGCATCCACACGCCGAACAGTCTGGCCCGAAGCGATGTCATGGCGGCGCGGCGTTCATGCGTTCGTGATACCCGAAGCCGCCCCCGTCATCCACCCGATACCATTCGCCCGCCGCGCCCCCACATTGAAAGGGCGGCAGGATGGCCGCACGCACAAAGGTTGCCGCCATGCCCGACGCTCTCGCCGCCTTTTCCGACTGCACCGCCGACCACGTTCGACAGGGCGCGCCGCTGCTCGCCGCCGTGGAATGGGGCAGCAACCAGCAGGTCTCCGCCATCCTGTGGGGCGAAGGTCTGGCCGTCACCTCCGAGCAGAGCCTGCCGGACTGCGAGACCTACACCGTCGTTTTGCCCGGCGGCGCGCGCGTGCCCGCCACTCAGGCCGGGCGCGACGCCACCACCAACATCGCCGCCCTTCGGATCGAGGCCGCGTTCCCCCCCTTGCCGCCGCCCCCCGAATCCCTCCCGCTCGGCGCCCTCGTCCTGGCCCTCGGCGGCGACGGAACCGGCAGCACGCGCGTGCGCCTCGGCGTCGTCGAAACCCTCGGCCCGGCTTGGCAAAGCCAGTGCGGCGGCCGGATCGACCAGCTGATCCGGCTCGACATCAATCTCGGCCACGCAGCCGAAGGCGGCCCGGTGTTCGACGCACGGGGCGCGCTGATCGGCATGTCCACCTTCGGCCCGCGCAACCAGGTGCTCGTCATCCCGCACGCCACCATCGCCCGCGTGGTGGCCCAGCTCCGGGCGCACGGCCGGGTGGCGCGCGGCTGGCTCGGCGTCGGCGTCCAGCCCGTGGCCATCCCGGGCGAACCCAGCGAGGCCGGCGCGACCGACCCGGCCTGCGCCGGCGCCAGCGGCCTCATGGTCATGAGCATCGACGACCGCTCACCGGCCGCCGGCACCATCATGACCGGCGATATCCTCATCGCTGCCGGCCCCACCCGCCTTCCCACCCCGCGCGCGCTGTTCGCCCTGCTTGGGGCCGACTCCATCGGCAGCACACTCGCGTTGCACCTTCTGCGCAACGGCATCGCCCTTCAAACCCATGTCCAAATCACGGCGAGGCCGGCATGATGGCGCTCATGGCCGCATCCGAAGCCACCCAGGCCGGCCCCACCATCACCTTGCGCGTGGCCGACCCCCTGCGCCTGCGCCAGCTCGAACGCGACCTGCCGCATTTCGCCCAGGTGGATGCCGAGGCAGACGTGATGGTCCTGCACCTTCCCCCCAACACCCGCCCCAGCGCCGACGCCATCAGCTTCGACGGCGCCCTGCTCATCCTGTCCGACGACCCCGGCATCGCCGCCGACATGTCGCTGCAAGGCGTGCTGCCCTCGTCGGCGCGCAGCAGCCAGATCGCCTCGGCCATCATGGCGCTGGCCGAAGGTCTCACCGTGCGCCTCCCCGGCACCGTGGCGCCGGCCGACCGCGCTGGTTTCGCCCCGCCGGAACCCGGCTCGCGCCCGCTGCTCACCCCGCGTGAGCTGGAGGTGCTGGCGCTGGTGGGGGAGGGGATGAGCAACAAAACCATCGCCCGCAAGCTCGGCATCTCGTCGCACACCGTGAAATACCATCTCGAGGCCGTCTTCACGAAACTCGGCGTGCGCAGCCGTGCCGAAGCCGTCACCCGCGGCCTGCGCCGGGGCCTCCTGGTGGTGTAGAGCACCATCCGGCCGATCGATCGGATCTGCCCGCGTGCCGCATTGCGCATACTGGATCCCAGGGGGCAGACCCGCATGGCAGCGGTTGGCATTTGCCGGCATGAGCGTTAGAACCGGCATCGAAGCGGGCCTGAACGCGGTCATGCGTGCGAAGCCCCCGCTCAAACCTTGTTTCCACAAGATCCTCCAGCGTTGTCGCAGGATCGCTTGTCCCATCCGGCAGAAGGCCTGAGCATGATGTCACCCGCGGCCGGCTCCGACGACGCGGCCGGCACCGACTTCACGGACGGTCTGCGCCGCTCCGGCGGTGTGGGCGGAGACCTGCGCCTGGCACGTGAGCGCCTCGGCTGGACCCTGCCTTCCATCGCCGCCCAGCTGCGCATCCGTCTGCCGTATCTCGAAGCGATCGAGGAAGGCCGGCTGGGCGACCTCCCCGGCAACGCCTATGCCGTGGGCTTCCTGCGCACCTATGCCGGCGCCGTGGGCCTGGACCCCGACGAGATCTCCCGCCGCTTCAAGGCCGAGGCGGCGGACGTCAACCGCAAGACCGAACTGAGCTTTCCCGCCCCGGTGCCCGAGCGCGGCGTGCCCGCCGGCGCCGTGGTGCTGGTGGGCCTCGTGCTCGTCGCCGGCGCGTATGCCGGCTGGTATCGCCTGTCCGGCACCAACGCCCCGCCGGCGGAGGTCGTCCAGGCCATCCCCGAGCGCCTGGCGCCGCTGGTGCCGCCCCCCTCTTCCAAAGCACCCGGCCCGGCCGCCACGCCCACCACGGCCGCGTCTGTCCCAGTGGTCGTCCCACCCCCGCCGCCCGCCCCGCTGCTGGTGCCCACCATCTCGCCTTTGACCATCTCGCCCCCCGCCGCCGCAACCCCGGCGTCCCCGCCCGCCCAGGACGGCGGCCGCATGGTGGTGCGCGCCAAGGCCGAAGCCTGGGTCCAGGTGCGCGACAAGGCCGGCCCCGTGGTGTTCAACCGCACCATGCGCGCGGGCGAAACTTGGCCGATCCCCAACAAGCCCGGCCTTCTGCTCACCGTGGGCAACGCCGGCGGCACGGAGCTTCTGGTGGACGGCATCGCCACCGCCTCCCTCGGCGCCGAGGGCGTGGTGCGCCGCGACCTGCCGCTCGATGTCGACCAGGTGCGCGACGGCAAGCTTGCCGCGGCGTCCCCCAATTCCCAGACCCCGCCCGCCAGGCCAGCCCCCAGGCTGCCATAACGAACGCCCTCCCAAATGCCCACCCAAATGCCCTGCCAAATGCCCCTTTGGAGCCGCACGCCATGAGCAGCTATCGCCCGTATCAGCACATCGAGCGCCGTAAATCCCGCCAGATCATGGTGGGAAACGTGCCCGTGGGCGGTGACGCGCCTATCACCGTGCAGACCATGACGAACACGCTCACCACCGACATCGAAGGCACCATCGCCCAGATCAAGCGCGCCGAGAAAGCCGGCGTCGACATCGTGCGCGTGTCCTGCCCCGACGAGGAAAGCACCGCCGCGCTCAAATACATCGTCGCCGGCGTGAACGTGCCGATCGTGGCCGACATCCATTTCCACTACAAACGCGGCATCGAGGCCGCCCAGGCCGGCGCCGCCTGCCTGCGCATCAACCCCGGCAACATCGGCAGCCCCGAGCGCGTGCGCGAGGTCATCAAGGCCGCGCGTGACCACAACTGCTCCATGCGCATCGGCGTCAACGCCGGCTCTCTGGAACGCCACCTGCTCGAGAAATACGGCGAGCCGAACCCCGAGGCACTGGTCGAATCGGCCCTCGAACACGCCGCCATCCTGCAGGATAACGATTTCCACGAGTTCAAGATCTCGGTGAAGGCGTCAGACGTGTTCATGGCGGTCGCCGCCTACACCCAGCTCGCCGAGGTCTGCGACCACCCGCTGCATATCGGCATCACCGAAGCGGGCAGCAAACGCGCCGGCACCGTCAAATCCTCCATCGGCCTCGGCAACCTGCTCTGGGCCGGCATCGGCGACACCATGCGCGTGTCCCTGTCCGCGGAGCCGGAGGAAGAGGTCCTGGTCGGCTGGGACATCCTGAAATCCCTCGGCATCCGCCATCGCGGCATCAAGATCATCTCCTGCCCGTCCTGCGCGCGGCAGGGCTATAACGTGATCGAGACGGTGCAGACGCTGGAAGATCGTCTTGCGCATATCGAAACGCCGCTGACCCTGTCGATCATCGGCTGTGTGGTGAACGGGCCGGGTGAGGCGCTGATGACGGATCTTGGCGTGACCGGCGGCGGCAACGGCAAGCACATGGTCTATGCCGCCGGCAAAACCGACCACGTCGTCGACGGCGTCGGCATGGTCGACCACATCGTGGGCCTGGTTGAGGCGAAGGTCGCCGTGATCGAGGCGGAGAAGGCTGCGGCGAAGCTCGCCGCGGAGTAAAACCCGGCCAAGGCACCAGGGCGCCCGCTTCGGTGCGGGCGCCCTGGAGTGGTCCATGATTACTTCGTCTTGAACAGCCCGAGATTGACGCTGGCGGAGATCGCCTGGTAGCCAGCGGGGCTCGGGTGCAGATGATCGCCTGAATCGAATTCCGGGCGAGACCGGCTCGGCTTGGCCGGATCGCGCACGGCGGCGTCGAAATCCATCACGGCATCATAGGCGCCGCTCTTGCGGATCCAGTCGTTCAAAGCCTGGCGTTTCACCTCGCCTTCCGGCGTGTAATACGCGGCGCCCTCGAACGGCGTCAGCGTGGCGCCCAGGATGCGGATGCCATGCGCGTGCGCCCGGTCGATCATCTGACGGTGGCCGGCGATAAGGTCGGCCACACTCGGCGACGCGTTGGCACCGCCGTTCCCGATATCGTTGATCCCCTCGAGCACGGTCACCAGGCGAACGCCGGGCTGGGCCAGCACGTCGCGGTCGAAACGGGCAAGCGCGTTGGGGCCAACCCCGTCGAGCAGCACGCGCCCGCCGCCGATCGCGCCGTTGACGACGCTGAGACGGGTTCCGGCGGTGGCGAGACGCGCGCTCAGCAGGTCCGGCCAGCGGCGGTTGGCGTCCACGCCGGACTGGGTGCCGTCGGTGATCGAATCGCCGAACGCCACCCAGACGGGCGTGTTCGAGGTCACCTCGATCCGGCCGAGAAAGAACGACGACGCGGAGGCAAGGCCGTCGCCGCGCCGATAGGCGGTGGTCGTGGCCACCGGGAAGCTGGCCTCGCCCACATGGTTGCCGGGCGTGGAGACATAGTTCACCTGCCAGGAGGCGGGATGATGCGTGACGGGTGATTTCCAGCCGGTTGTGTCGTCGGGGAGGAAAAGATCCACCACGAGGTCGGCGTGGTCGGCCACAGCGAGATCGACGGGGTCGCTCACCAGGATCGCGCCTGCGGGAATGCTGGTGGCCGCAAGGCCGCCGAAGGTCAAGGCGTGCTTGGACGCAGGCTTGATGGCCGAACCCTTGTCACGCAGCGCCACGCTGGCCGCGCCGACGCCCAGCGGCAGCGTGCCGAGGCTGTTGGAGAGCACCACGCGAACCCGCGCCCCGCCGGCGGAGACATGCGCGATCTGGCGCAGCGTCTGGTTCTTGAAATGCAGCGGCGATGACCCGCTGACCGGCAGCTCCTGGCTGGGCATGGCTTCCCGGGCAGCGGCCGGCACATCCTTCGACCACGCAAAGGCCTGCGCCGCGCTGCTGAGGGTCTGGGCGGGCTGGTCGGTCCGTGCCACGGCAGGCGCGGCCCAGGTGGAGATCCAGGGCTGGGGAGGCGATGCCGCCCGTGCTGTGGAGAGCGGGCCGGCCAGAACCACGGCGGCAGCGGCCAAGGCGCGATAGCGGATCATGCGGCGTTTCCTTTTTGTTGCAGGAGGCTATCGAGCCTCTTGCCGAAACATTAGCCATGGGCCCCTGATGCTTGCAACCGGCCGGCCCATACGCGTTTTTGTCTCAAGGCTTGGCGCAGCACCGAAATCGGTGCATCAGACGGGCCCGGCTTTTCGCGCAATTCGAGGTCCTTGTGTCTGAACTCCAACCTGTCCGCGGCACCCGTGACCTGATCGGCGAGGATTTCCGCCGCCACGCCCACGTCATCGACACCGCCCGCCGCGTGGCCGCCACCTACGGCTTCGACGAATGGGCCACGCCGATTTTCGAAGACACACGAGTCTTCTCCCGCACGCTGGGCGACACGTCGGACGTCGTCACCAAGGAGATGTATTCCTTCCAGGATCGCGGCGGCGACAGCCTCACCCTGCGCCCCGAAGGCACCGCCGGGGTCTGCCGCGCCCTCGTCACAGGCGGCCTCACGCAATCCCTCCCCCAAAAGGTGTTCTACGCCGGCCCGATGTTCCGCTACGAGCGCCCGCAAAAAGGCCGCTACCGCCAGTTCCACCAGATCGGCTGCGAGCTGATCGGCCCGTCCGAGCCTTTGGCCGATGCCGAGGTAATTTCGTGTGGCTGGGACATCCTCACGGCCCTCGGCATCTCCGGCGAGATCGTATTGGAGCTGAACACGCTGGGCGACGCCGAAAGCCGGGTGGCTTATCGCGCGGCGCTCGTGGCTTACTTTAACGACCATCGGAACGCGTTGTCGGTGGAGAGCCTGTCGCGACTGGAGCGCAATCCAATGCGTATTCTCGACAGCAAGGATGAGAGCGACCGCAAGTTGGTGGCAGGTGCGCCGACGATCGCGCCGTATCTGACCGACGCGGCTGGTTCGTTCTATGCAAAGCTGCTGGGTCATCTTTCGCGGATGGGCGTGCCGTATCGGGAGAATCCTCGGATTGTCAGGGGGCTGGATTATTACAGCCATACCGCGTTCGAGTTTGTGACGTCGGCGTTGGGTGCGCAGGGCACGGTGATGGCCGGCGGGCGGTATGACGGGCTGATCGAGGAAATGGGTGGGCCGCCGACGCCGGCGGTGGGGTGGGCCGCAGGAATTGAGCGGTTGTCGATGCTTTGTGATGACATTTTGAAGCCGGTCCAGTCGATCGTGATCCTACCAATGCCCAGCAACGTTTTTATCGATGAAATAGATACTCGAGCAATCGAAGTGTTGCAGGATCTTCGCAGAAATGGATTGCGGGCAGAGATCGGTTACTCAGGAAATTTGAAGCGCAGACTGGCACGTGCGAATAAAGTCGGCGCGAGGTTTGGTATATTTATTGAAGCGCCTAATCCACATGACGCTGACCAGGAAGTGATTGTTCGTGATCTCGTGGACGGCGCGCAGACGAAAGTCCCAGCGTCACAACTTCACGGATTTCTAAAAAATAAATTCACATGAGCGGCACCAACCTCGCCCTCAAGCTCGACCGCATCACCGATCGCGCCGAGGAACTGCGCGCGCTGCTCGGCGAAGGTCAGCTCACCGGCGATGCCTACCAGAAAACCTCGCGCGAACTCAGCGAGCTCGAACCCATCGTCGAACGCGTGGCCGAGCTCCGCGCCGCCGAGCGCGACGCCGCCGACGCCACCGTCCTGCTCGAAGACCCCGACATGCACGACATGGCCGAGGAGGAACTGCGGTCGCTGAAAGACCGCATCCCCAGCCTCCAGCACGCCATTCGCATCGCTCTGCTGCCGAAGGACGAAGCCGACGACCGCTCCGGCCTGCTCGAAATCCGCCCCGCCGCCGGCGGCGACGAAGCCGGCCTGTTCGCCTCCGAGCTGTTCCAGCTGTATCAGAAATACGCCGCCGCCCAGGGCTGGCGTTTTGAAGTCATGGACTACGACGAGAGCGAACTCGGCGGCATCCGCGGCGCCACCGCCGAAATCACTGGCCGCTCCGTCTTCGCGCGTTTGAAGTACGAATCAGGCGTCCACCGCGTCCAACGCGTCCCCGCCACCGAAAGCCAGGGCCGCATCCACACGTCCACCGTCACCGTCGCCATCATGCCCGAGGCGGAGGAGGCGGACGTTGTGATCAACGAGGCCACCGACCTGCGGATCGACGTCTATCGCGCCCAGGGCGCCGGCGGCCAGCACGTCAACAAAACCGAATCGGCCGTGCGCATCACCCATCTCCCCACCGGCCTCGCGGTGGCGATGCAGGAGGAAAAAAGCCAGCACAAGAACAAGGCCAAGGCCATGAAGCTGCTGCGCGCCAGGCTCTACGAACAGCAACGCGCGGCCCTGCACGCCACCCGCT
>JANYFG010000123.1 GCA_025362815.1 Rhodospirillales bacterium | reverse complement strand
ACCCCACAAGAAGCGCCGAATATACATTCAAACATGTGTCAGTATAAATATAAGATACACCAACAACGCACCTAAATGCTCGAGTTCGTCAGGTCACAAAACCCAATTAACACAAAACACCAAAATCATAAGCCTCACCGTTGCCAGTAAAACCTAACAAGGAGCGCCGCCAACGTATCCCTTCCATTCCATATGCAATTTTCAAAGAACAATCAGAAAACAGAATTTGATGCGACATCTCGTCGCATTTTCAAGCTGCCTGCTGCAGAATTGGTCCCGGGAAGCGGCGGCCTTAGCGGCTGTTGGCGTCTCGGTGAAGCCAGAGATAGGTAATCGGATCGGGTGGGTCAACCGGTTTCTTTCAGTGATGTGTCACTTTACAACGCATGAAAGAGTTTTGCCGAACGAGCACAACGGGTTGTCGCCGCTCTTTTGCGTGTCATGCTATGGGCTGGGCTTGCAACCGGAGCGGCGTGAATGCGGCATTTTCCCATCTTCCTCGACCTCACGGGACGTCGCGTGCTGGTGATCGGAGACGGTCCGGTGGCCGCGCGCAAGGCCGAGCCCCTGCGGCAATCCGGCGCCGAGGTTGTCATCAGAGCGCGCTTCGACCCGGCCGATCTCGTCGGTTGCGTGCTGGCCGTGGGCGCCGATGCGCCCGATGAGGACGTGATCGCGTTGAGCCAGGCGGCACAGGCGGCGGGTATTCCGGTCAATGTGGTCGATCGGCCGTCGCTGTGCAGCTACATCACCCCGGCCACGATCGACCGTGACCCGATCACCATCGCGGTCTCCTCCTCCGGCGCGGCCCCGGTTCTGGCACGCCTGATCCGGGCGCGGATCGAGGCGCTCATCCCGCCCGCCTACGGCCGGCTTGCGGCCCTGGCCGAACGTTTCAAAGCTGAGATTCGGCAGCGCCTGCCCGACCTCGCGCAACGGCGGCGGGTGTTGGAGCGACTGCTGACGGGCCGGGCCGCCGACCTGGTGTTCGCGGGGCGCGAGGCGGAGGCGGCCGCCGAGTTCACCCATGTTCTGGCCACAAGCGAGCCTTCCGGCGGGATGGTGTTCCTGGTGGGCGCCGGCCCCGGGGCCGCGGATCTCATGACCATTCGCGCCCAGCGCCTGCTGGGGGAGGCGGACGTGATCGTGCATGACCGGCTGATCGGCGAGGCGGTGCTCGAGATGGCGCGGCGCGATGCCGACCGGATCTATGTGGGCAAGGTGCGCGCGCATCATTGCGTGCTGCAGGACGACATCAACGGCCTGCTTGTTCGCCTGGCGCGGCAGGGCAAGAAAGTGGTGCGGCTGAAGGGGGGCGACCCGTTCGTGTTCGGCCGCGGCGGCGAGGAGGCCGAGGCTTTGCGGGCGGAGGGGATACCGTTCGAGGTGGTTCCAGGCGTGACGGCGGCGCTGGCCTGTGCGGCGCAGGCCGGCATTCCGCTGACGCATCGCGAGGCCGCACGCAGCGTGACCTTGCTCACCGGCCATACGAAGGAGGGCCGGCTCGACGTGGATTTCGAGCCCCTGGTGCGGCTGGGCGGCACCATCGCCGTCTATATGGGGGTGGTGTCCTTGCCGTTGTTGCGCGACGGGCTCTACGCACATGGCCTGGCGCGCACCACGCCCGCCATGCTGATCGAGCGCGGCGGCACTGAAAAGCAGCGCGAGCTGCATGGCACGCTCGACGATCTGGTGGCGCACTGCGCGGCCTGGTCGACCAACGGGCCCACGCTGGTGATGATCGGGGACGCGATCGGCCGGGGGGTGGCTTGGAACAATGCGGCGAGACCCATGAGAGCGTCGCCGGCGCCCCTCGCCTCCCTGCCCGCCTGACGCACGGCCGGATCATGCGCCTTCCCTCCGCCCTGGCTCCGCTGCGCCACCCCCTGTTTCGCCTGTTGTGGGGCGCCAATATCGTCGTTTCGCTCGGCGTTTGGATGCAGAGCACCAGCGCAGGCTGGATGATGACGTCGCTGTCGCCCAACGCGTTGATGGTGAGCCTTGTGCAGGCGGCGACCATCGTGCCGGTGTTCCTGTTCGCGCTGCCCGCGGGCGCCATCGCCGATATCGTGGACAGGCGCGTGTATATCGTGGGCACCCAGGTGTGGATGCTCGGCGCGGCCGTGATTCTGACGCTCATGACTTGGGGGCATCTGACCGACGCGTGGAGCCTGCTGGGGTTGACCTTCGCGATCGGGTTGGGTGCGGCAATGAACAACCCGGCCTGGGGGTCGGTGATGGCGGAGGCGGTGCCGCGCTCCGATCTGGTGCAGGCGATCGCGCTGAACGGCGTGGGGTTCAACATCGCGCGCGCCGTGGGGCCGGCGCTGGCCGGGTTTCTGCTGTTGGCGGGCGGGCCGGGCCTCACATTCGGGCTGAATGCGGCTTCGTATCTCGTGGTGATCGTGGTGCTCCTGTTGTGGCGGCGCGAGAACCAGAAGGCGGGCCTGCCGCGCGAGCATTTTCTCAGCGCCATGAAGACCGGCATGCGCTTCGTTCGGCACACGCCCCCGATGCAGGCCGCGATGCTGCGTGCGGCGGCGTTCTTTTTTCCGGGGGCCGCGCCGTGGGCGATGCTGCCGCTGGTGGTACGCGAGCAGCTGGGGCTGGGTGCGGGCGTGTATGGGATGCTGCTCGGGCTGATGGGCATCGGCGGTGTGACCGCGGGCCTGCTGCTGCCGCAACTGCGCGTGCGGTTCCAGCGCGGCACCATCGTGTTCGCGGCAACCTTGCTGTCTTGCACGGGCATGTTGATCCTCGGGCTGTCCCGCCACTGGCTGCCGGCCGCGTTCGGCATGCTGATGTTCGGGCTCGGCTGGGTCTCGGCGTCGTCGATCACCCAGGGGAGCGCGCAGATGGCGTCGCCCAGCTGGGTGCGGGCCCGCGCGCTTTCGATCTATCAGCTGTCGTTCAACTTCGCCCTGGCCGCCGGCACGTTTTTCTGGGGCTGGCTCGGCACCCAGGTGGGGCTGACGACGGCTCTGGTGATCGCCGCCGTGGCGGGCATGGTGGCAGCCGTGCCGATGCGCCGGCTGAAGATCGATGCCGAGGAGATGTCGGCGGCCGCCTCTCCCGCCTTGCCCGTGCCGGCGGTGGAAGGCATTGCCCCCGCTTTGGCGCAGGTATTGGAGAGCACCCGCGGACGGGTGCTGGAGAGCCAGCATTACCGGATCGCGCCGCATTCGAAGGCGGCTTTCCTCGCCGCGATGGCCAAGGCGCGCGATGCCCGGGGGCGCGGCGGCGCCGTGTTGTGGCATCTGGGCGAGGATATCTCCGCGCCCGAGCACTGGGTGGAGCTGTGGTGGGTGGAGACTTGGACGGACCATCTGCGCGAGGCCGGCCGGTTGTCCGACCTAGACCGCGCCACCCTCGCGCATGCCATGTCGTTTCACATCGACGGGCCGTTGCCGCCCACGCGCCGCTTCCTCAGCATTACCCCGCATCGCGGCCACGGCGACAGGGCGCCCTGAACCATCGCTTGCGGGACAGCCGCATCGGTCGCTATCTTTCGCTTATATATCGGGAACACACCATGAACGACGATCTGTTCAAGGCCGACAAGGCCGGCCGCGACCAGGCCGCCTATTCCGCGAAGGACATCGAGGTTCTCGAGGGTCTGGAGCCTGTTCGGCGTCGGCCGGGCATGTATATCGGCGGCACCGACGAGACCGCGCTGCACCATCTTGCCTCCGAGATCATCGACAACGCGATGGACGAGGCGGTGGCCGGGCATGCGAGCCTGATCGAGGTGTCGTTGTGGTCCGGCAACTTCCTCACGGTGCGCGACAACGGGCGCGGCATTCCGGTGGATCCGCATCCGAAGTTCAAGCCGATGTCGGCGTTGGAGGTCATTCTCACCACGCTGCATTCCGGCGGGAAATTCGGCGGCAAGGCGTATGAGACCTCGGGTGGCCTGCACGGTGTGGGCAGTTCCGTGGTCAACGCGTTGTCGTCGGTGCTGGAGGTGGAGGTGGCGCGCGACAGGGTGCTGTGGAAGCAAAGCTATGCGCGCGGCAAGGCCATCACCAAGCTGAGCAATGCGGGGCCGGTGCAAAACCGTCGCGGCACGCAGATACGCTTCCAGCCGGACGCGGAGATTTTTGGCGAGTTGCAGTTCCTGCCCGCGCGGCTTTATCGCCTTTGCCGGTCGAAAGCGTATCTGTACCGCGGCGTGAAGATCCGGTGGTCGTGCGATCCGACGTTGATCCGCACGGTGGATGTGCCCGCCGAGGCGGAGCTGCATTTTCCCGGTGGGTTGCGAGACAGCCTGGAGGCCGAGCTGGGGGCGAGGCCGCTGGTGGTGCCGCTGTGGTCTGGCGAGGCGAGTTTTCCCAACGCGGCCAACGGCGATCGGGCGGGGCGGCTGGAATGGGCGATCGGCTGGCAGGAAGACGGGGACAGCGCGTTTGCGAGTTATTGCAACACGGTGCCGACACCGCAGGGCGGCACGCATGAGGCCGGGTTTCGCGCGGCGTTGCTGAAGGGCCTGCGGGCGTGGGGCGAGGCGCGCGGCAACAAGCGCGCGGCCGCGATCACCGCCGAGGACGTGATGACGGGGATTGCCGCCAAGCTCTCGATCTTTATCCGCGACCCGCAGTTTCAGGGCCAGACGAAGGAAAAGCTCACCAACGCGGAAGCCACCCGCCTGGTGGAAGGCGCGATGCGGGATCGGTTCGATCATTTCATGGGGTCGAGCCCTGCCCAGGCGGACGCGTTGATGGGCTTCGTGATCGAGCGTGCGGAGGAGCGCTTGCGTCGGCGCGAGTTGAAGGACACGCCTCGTAAATCGGCGACGCGGCGGCTTCGGCTGCCTGGCAAACTTGCAGACTGCACCTTGGAAGATGCCGCGCGCACCGAATTGTTCCTGGTGGAGGGCGACAGTGCCGGCGGGTCGGCCAAACAGGCGCGCGATCGGGCCACGCAGGCGGTGTTGCCGTTGCGCGGCAAAATTCTGAACGTGGCGAGTGCCAGCACCGAAAAGCTGCGTCAGAATCAGGAACTGAAGGATCTGATCGAGGCGCTCGGCTGCGGTGTGGGCGACCGGTTCGATCGCAGCAAGCTGCGCTATGGCCGGGTGATCATCATGACGGACGCCGATGTCGATGGCGCGCATATCGCGTCGCTGCTGATGACGTTCTTCTATCGCGAATTGCCCGAGCTGATCCGCGAAGGGCATGTGTATCTCGCCCAGCCGCCGCTGTATCGGCTGACGCAGGGGGCGAAATCGGTTTATGCGATGAACGACGACGATCGGGTGGCGCGGATGAAAACCTTCAAGGGCACCGCGAAAGTCGAGGTCAGCCGGTTCAAGGGCCTGGGCGAAATGCCGCCGGCCGCGCTGAAGGAGACCACGATGGACCCGAAACGGCGGGTGCTGCTCAAGGTGGTGAACGCCGCGGCGGACCGGGGGGCCACGGCGGAGCGCGTGGAGAGTTTGATGGGCCGCAAACCGGAGTTGCGGTTTCAGTTCATCCAGGAGCACGCCCGCCTGGCCGGTGAGCTGGATGTGTAGACGGGGTGGCGCGCCACGCCCGCCGCCTCGCGCGCCGATGGTTGGATCAGACGCCTTTTTTGAGGGTGGGCGAGGCCTTGAAGCGCACGGTCTTGCCGGCCTTGACCTTCACGGGCGCGCCGGTGCGCGGGTTCAGCGCCTTGCGGGCCTTGGTTTTGCGCACGGTGAACGTGCCGAAGCTGGGCAGCGTGAACTTGCCGTTCTTCTTCAACTCCTTGACGATCGCGGCGATCACATCGCCAGCCGTGCGGTTTGCCGCGACACCGGTGAGTTCCGCGGAATCCTGTATGACCTGCGCGATGAACGCCTTTGACATGAAGTTTGCCTTCCATTGATGGCACCGACCGGTGCGAGACATAGTACGTGTTGTGGGCCAAGTGTTACGTGACCGAGACGGATCATCAACCCTTTTGTTCCTAACAACGAATTCGGCTTCGTGTAAATCGAAATTGACTTCCGGTTTGTGACACTCGGTAACACCTGCTCCAAGTATTGCGGCATCACGGAGAGACTGAAATGACCGACACGATTGCTTTGCCTGCCACGGAAGCGGCGGCCCCCCGGTTTCGCGGCATCGATACCTGGCCGTCGTCCAGCATTCTCGATGCCATGTGGGAAGGCCAGCTTGCGGCGGTGGCGGCCGTGCGTACCGCCCTGCCCGCCATCGAAAAGGCGGCCGATGCCAGCGTGTTGCGGTTGGTGGCGGGGGGGCGGCTGGTCTATGCGGGGGCCGGCACGTCCGGCCGGATCGGCGTTCAGGACGGGGCGGAACTGTCGCCCACGTTCAACTGGCCGGCCTCGCGACTGGTGCTGCTGATGGCGGGCGGCGAGACCGCGCTGACCCATGCCGTGGAGAATGCCGAAGACGATTTGGCGGCCGGGCGTGAGGCGATCGCGCGGCATGCGATCTCGGAAAACGATGTGGTGATCGGCATCGCCGCCAGCGGCAGCACGAAATACACGTGGGCCTGCCTGCAGGAAGCCAATGCGCGTGGCGCCTGCACCGTGGCCGTCGCCAACTCCGCCGATGGCACCATCCTGCGGGAGGCCGCGCATCCGATCCTGGTGGAGACTGGCGCCGAGGTGATTGCCGGTTCCACCCGCATGAAGGCGGGCACCGCGCAGAAGGTGGTGCTCAATCTGTTGTCCAGCCTCATCATGGTGCGGATGGGGCGCGTGCATGACGGGTTGATGGTGGACATGGTGGCCACCAACGAGAAACTGCGGCGCAGGGCCGAACGGATGTTGCAGACGATCACCGGCGTTTCGCTGGAACAGGCGGCCGGGGCCTTGAGTGCGAGCGGTGGGCGGGTGAAGACGGCGGTGGTGGTGTTGGAGGGTTTCGAGGCGCGGGAGGCCGACGCGATATTGGCACGGCACGGCGGCAGCCTGCGCGCGGCCCTGGCGGCACTGCGCGCATGAAGGCTTGGACGGCATCGGCGGTGTTCGACGGCACCGCCCTGCTCGGCCCGCGCGCGGTGCTGGCGCGGGACGGATTTGTGCTCGATGTCGTGGCGATTGATGACATTCCTGACGGCATCGAGACAATTCGCCTGCGGGAAGGGCATATTCTGGCGCCGGGTTTCGTGGATCTGCAGGTCAACGGCGGCGGCGGGGTGATGTTCAACGACAGCCCGGACGTGGACACGCTTCGCACGATCGCCACCGCCCATGCGAGGCTGGGCACCACCGCCGTGATGCCGACATTGATCAGCAGCGACCGGACGACCCGCCTGGCCGCGATCGAGGCCGCGCGGGCGGCGATGGCGCTGGGCATTCCGGGAATCGTGGGGCTGCATCTGGAAGGTCCGTTTCTGGCGATGGCGCGGCGCGGCATTCATCCGGCGTCGGCCATCGCTCCTTTGACACCGATCGATCTCGCCGATCTCACGGCGCCGTTCGATGGGCCGATGATGGTGACAGTGGCGCCGGACGTGGTGGCGCCAGACGCCATCGCGCGGCTGGCGGCGGCCGGGCGGTTCGTGTTCGCGGGGCACACCGAGGCGGATTTCGACACGGCGATGGCGGGCTTTTCGGCTGG